>JANXLS010000076.1 GCA_025355035.1 Planctomycetota bacterium
ACTGGCCGAAGCATCTTCATCGTTTGCCTTCACCCAAAAGGGAGCAAATTAAACATGTCGTATCTTGAAATCGATCCGCCTTCGCGTGTCTTGATGGGACCGGGTCCCAGCATTGTTCCGCCGCGTGTGTACCGCGCACTGATGATGCCCACGGTCGGGCATATGGACCCAACATATTTCAAGACGATGGACGCGGTGCAGGGCATGTTGCGCGAAGTGTTCATCACGAAGAATGAACTGACGCTCCTGATCTCGGGGACAGGCATGTCGGGGATGGAGACAGCGCTCGCGAATCTGTTGGAATGCGGCGAGGAACTGATCGTTTGCAACGGCGGGGTCTTCAGCGGACGCATGCCGGAGATTGGTCGGCGGTGCGGCGCGACGGTCCGCGAAGTGAAGATTCCGTGGGGACGGGCGGCGCAGATCGAAGAGATTGAAAAGGCGTTGAAAGAAAAGCCGGCGAAGGTTGTCGCGTTGGTTCATGGTGAAACATCCACAGGCGTGATGCAAGGGAACCTCGCTGTAATTGCGAAACTGTGTCACGCGCACGGCGCGTTGCTGTTGGTCGATACGGTCGCCAGTTTGGGCGGAACGGATTTTCAGACGGACGCGTGGGACATTGACGTTGTGTATTCGGGTTCGCAGAAGTGCCTGGGTGTGCCGCCAGGTGTCGCGCCGATCACATTCGGCAAACGCGCGGAAGAAGCGATTGCCAAGCGCAAGTCCAAAGTGCAGTCGTGGTATTTTGATATGACGCTGGTCCGCGATTATTGGAACGAAAAGCGCGTTTATCATCATACGGGGCCGGTCAACATGACGAACGCGATGCACGAAGGATTGCGGCTGATTGTTGAAGAAGGATTGTCCGCACGCGTCGCCCGCCACGCCAAGATGGCTCGAGCGTTTCATGCCGGGGCGGAAGCGATGGGGATGAAGCTTTTTGTCCAAAACCCCGCAGAACGGTGTCCAACGTTGACGACGGTGCTTGTGCCAGATGGAGCCGACGACGTGCTGACGCGTAAGACGCTTCTTGAGCAGCACAATCTGGAAATCGGCGGCGGACTCGGAGATTTGAAGGGTAAGGCGTGGCGCGTGGGTCTTATGGGTGAAGGCGCGCGGCCAAATAACGTACTTTTGTTCCTGAGCGCCATCGCGGGCATTTTGAAAAAGCAGGGTTGCAAGATCGATTCGGGTGCGGGGATTGACGCGGCCGGTGCGGTCATAAATAGTTAAACAGCAGTTCAAAATTCCAATTTAATGTTCAAGGTTGAATCGCATGCGGTTAACTTTGAACTTTGAACCTTGAACTTTTTTTTCGCGGAGTGAATCGATGGATTTGGACTCACTGTTGGTTGAGCTTCGAGACAATGCCGGTTCCGATTTGCATATCAAAACGGGGCGTCCGCCGTTGTTCCGAATCTCCGGCGATTTGATTCCGCAGAATTCGCATCCGGTCGTTTCGCCGGAAGAGATGAAATTCACCATGACACATCTCATGGGACCCGAACGCACACGTATTTTTATGCAGGAAATGGAGGCGGATTTCTCGTATGAAATTCCAGGAGTCGGCCGATATCGCGTGAATGCGTTTATTCAACGCGGCGACATGGGCGCGGTGCTCCGGTATGTTCCGCTGGAAGTGCCGACAATCGAACAAATGGGATTGCCTGAAGTGTTGCGCGAATTGTGCAACCATCAGAACGGACTGGTCATTGTCACGGGGCCGACGGGGTCGGGAAAATCGACGACACTGGCTTCGATGATCGAACACATCAATCAGAAGTATCAGCTCCATATTGTCACCATCGAAGATCCAATCGAATTCGTGTACACGGACATTCGCAGCACGATCAATCAGCGCGAACTGGGGATTGACACACATGAATTGCATCGCGCGTTGCGCGCGGCACTGCGCCAAGATCCGGACGTGATCCTCATGGGCGAAATGCGCGATGCGGAGACGGTTCGTTTTGCGATCACGGCGTCGGAAACGGGGCATTTGGTGTTTTCGACGCTGCACACCAACGACGCTAAACAATCGTTGGACCGAATTCTGGACAGCTTCGAAGGCCCGGAAGCGAAACAGGTTCGATTGCAGCTGGGATTATTGCTGCGCGGGGTTGTGTGTCAGCGACTGGTCAAACGCGCGGATGGGCAGGGGCGCGTGGCCGCGGTCGAAATCATGTTGAACACGTCGTATGTGCGGCAGTTGATAGAAGAAGGCGCGACGCGCGACATTGAAAAAGCGATCGCGGAAGGCGGCCATTACCACATGCAGACGTTCAATCAGGCGCTTTACAACCTGTGGATGAAGGGCCTCATCAGTGAAGAGGAAGCGCGCATCAACAGCACGGCACCGGACGATTTGATGTTGCTCATGCGCGGCATCAAACGCGGGACGTCGACAGACGAAACCAACAATCCGACGTCGCTGGGAACGGCTCCGCAGAATCGCAACATGTTCTCGACGCTGACCGGCAAATTGCCGTCTCCGGGCGCAGCACCGCCCCAGATGCCGACGCAGGTCGGTGGCGACGGGAAGAAGAAGGTTGGACGGGGGTTTGATTTTTAACGCAATTCAAAGTTCACGTTTGAGGTTTACGGATTACAGTCTAAACTTTGAGTTAATGAGGCTGAATTTGGTCGCGATTTGTGACGAAAACATTATTGTAGGACGGTTGTTTGTTTAAGACGCACCCGGCTTGACGATGATCCTGGGTTGGGATGATGTTGTAGAATGAGAGAGATTTCGTGGCGCGGTTTCGTTTGACAAAAATATACACGCGAACCGGCGATGATGGCACGACGGGCCTCGGCGGTGGGCAGCGCGTTGAAAAAGATTGCGAGCGCATCGAGACGTACGGCACGGTGGATGAGTTGAACAGCGTGATCGGTGTTGCGGCGGCGTCGGGCATCGACACTCAATTGGTATCAATGTGCCAACAGATTCAGAACGACCTTTTCGATGTGGGCAGCGATTTGTGCATCCTCGAAGAGGACAAGCAGAAGTTCAAATTGAAGCCGATCGACGTTGCGAAGATTAAGCGGCTTGAAGATTGGATCGATGCGCTCCAGGAATCGCTGGGACCGTTGGAGAATTTTATTCTCCCAGGCGGGACGCTGGGTTCGGCGCAGTTGCATGTGGCGCGATGTGTGTGTCGGCGGGCGGAACGGTGTGCGATCCGGCTGCGGCGTGACGAAACCGTCGGCACGAATGTCATCGAGTACTTGAATCGATTGAGCGATTTACTGTTTGTCATGGCTCGTTTTGAGAATTTTTGTAAACAAAAACCGGACGTGCTGTGGGACCAGAAAGCGTAGGGGATGTTCATGAATGTGATGAAACAGATTTCGTTGCTGGCGGTTGCACTGTGCTGTTCGGGGATCTGTCTTGCGGCGACGGTACCCGCTCCGCGCGCGACATTGACAACCGTACCCGGCGACGCTCGGGGCATTGTGTTCTCGCCGGATGGAAAACGCATTGCCGTTTCAACGGGGCAGGCGATTGTGATTTGGGAATGGTCACTGGCTACCCCGATCGAAATGAAGCCGATTTCCGGCGGCACGGGTGTGACGTTTTCGGCGGACAGTTCGTTGATCGCGTTCCCAGGGCAGGACGAAACATACAGTGACGGCTTGATCGTGTGGGACATCGCTGCGGGCAAAAAAAGATTGTTCCTCGCCGACGACAATGTTCAATCGCCGGTGTTTTCGCCGGACGGGAAAATGCTGTCGGCAGCGGTCGGCAGCCAGGTGAAAATGTGGAAATTTCCAAGCGGCGAAGTTCAGGCTCCGTTGAAAGACGGGCATAAATGCTCGATCTCGAACATCGCGTATACGTCCACGGGCAAAGTCATGATCTCGGCGGACGGCAAAGGCACGGTTTTGCGCTGGGAATTGGGAGAGGCCGGACCTGTTAAAAAGGGCGAGTACAAGCCCGCCACCGATGAGAATTCGATCAGTTCGCTGGCGTGTTCGGCGGATGGCAAATGGGTTGCGGCTTCGACGGGCGATGGATTGATTCTCGTTTTGGATGCCACGACGCTGGCGCCGGTCGCGAAAATCAAAGCCCATAAAGACGGTTTGCGCGTTCGGAGCATCGCTTTTTCGGCTGACAGCAAAATGATTGCCTCGGCCTGTTCAGGCGTTGAAGATCTTGAAATCAAGCTGTGGAACGTTGGGACGCAGAAACAGATTCTCGGATTCCTCGGGCATGGCGGAGCGGTCAATTGCGTGGCGTTCTCCCCGGACGGAAAATGGCTCGCGTCAGGCAGCGATGATCGCAGCGCAAAAGTGTGGGAAGTTGAAGCGCTGCTGGCGATGGTTGCTCCCAAGCCGGAGAAGCCAAAGAAGGAAAAGCCGAACCAATAACTTGATTCAAAGTTCAGTCTCGAACAACTTTGAACTTTGAACTTTGAACTAAAATCATGGAGAGCGTTTCGTTGCTCACACGACTTGCCGCGCGAGTGGTTTGGATCGTTCTTGTTTCCAGTGCTGCGTTTTGCGCGGGTGCTGGCGAAGGGGAGGCTCCGAAACTTTCGGTCAGTGCCATTGGGCTGCGCGTCGTCCGCGCCAATCCGCTGAAGGAAAAAGTAGTGTGGCCGGCCGGGACGACGGTGTCGTTGATTGTCTCATCAACGACTGGCGATCTGCTGCACTTTGATGCGGTGGACAGTACCATCACAAAGTTTGTCGACGACAAAGGGACGGACTTGCAGGCGCGGCCGAAGGATGTCACGGCTGAACAGATCGCGCTGAAGGGGTTTGGTCACGCGCCGATCGTCGATAAGGATGTGAAGACGTGTGCGATTGAAGTGAACGCTCCAAGCCTTCCGGTGAAAGGGGCATCGCAAATTCAACTACAGGGTACGATCGCGATGTACTGTGCGACGCAGAAGAAAGAAACGTTTCTTCCGAATCTCCCGATCAAGAACGGTACGAAGATCGCCGGGCCGAACAAGCTCGAGTTGGAGATCGTCGAGATGAACGAGGCTCAGCGCGATCTGGGGCGGGACGCAATGTGTTTTGTCTTGCGCTCTGAACGCGAGTTGGACGATGTCGCCGAAATTAAATTTTATCGCCCGGACGGAAGCGAAGTGAAAGCGACACGCACGTCAACGTCGACGCTGTCGATTCAAGGAGCGGTTAAAGTAGATTGGAGCTACACGCTGGCTGAGCGCGTTGACGTGGGGAACGTCAAGCTTTACACGTGGAGCGATATTGAGAAGCGGCGTGTGAAGTTTGACGTGACGATCGATTTGGGGCTGTAATAATTTTAAATATGCAGTCACTACTGTCCGGTTGAGCGTTTTTAATTTTCTCACAAAGCACTAATGCAGTTCTGTT
>JANXLS010000123.1 GCA_025355035.1 Planctomycetota bacterium
CTCGCTTCGCTCGCTGTAACTTTAAGTCCGCACGGGTCAATTAATTCTGAGCTTCGCGTTATTTTTTTCTTAGGACGGCGGCGAAGAAGCCGTCGGTGCCGTGGGTGTTGGGGAGGAGCTTTAGGAAGCGGCCGCAAGGGGTGGCGATGTCAGCGGCTCGGGCTTTGGACAGGACTTCCTTGATTGGGACGGCTTCGCATTTTCCTTCAGCGAGAATTTTTTCGACGACGTCTTCGTTCTCGGCTTTGAGGACGCTGCATGTGGCGTAGATCACGCGGCCGCCGACGGCGCAGAGATCGAGGGCTCGTCGGGCGAGCGATTCTTGCAGGACGGGGATGCGGTCGAGCGCGAAGGCTTCGTCACGCCAGCGGGATTCGGGGTTGCGGCGCAGGGCTCCAGAACCGCCGCACGGGGCGTCGATCAGAACGCGGTTGAACTTGCCTGAGAGCGCTTCGATTTCGGCGGGCCAGGCGTCGGGGCGTGTGCGGATAGCGCGGATGTTGTGCGCGGCGGCTCGGCGCGCGCGCCGGCGGGCTTCTTCGAGTTTGGCTTCGGAGACATCGAGTCCGATCAGCGTTCCGGTACCGCCCATTAATGCGCTCAGAGCCAGAGTTTTGCCGCCGGTGCCGGCGCAGGCGTCGAGGACTTTCGATCCGCGCGCGGGAGTGACGATTTCCGCGACGAGCTGGCTGCCTTCGTCCTGCGCTTCAAAGAGTCCGTTGCGAAATGCATCGCTGGCGAAAGCGCGGGCGGGGTTTTCGAGATCCAGGCCGAAGGGCGAAAAACGGGTGGCTTGGGCGTTGAGGTTTTCGGCGGCGAGTGCCGCGATCAGTTCGTCGCGGGTGGCCTTCAACGTATTGACGCGGAGCGTGAAGGGCGCGCGGCTGTTGAGCGAGTCGGCGAGTTCGGCGGCTTTGTCGCCGTAATCTTTCATAAAACGCCCGGCGAGAATGTCGGGGAGTGAATGCTGGGTCGCGAAGCGCTTGATCGGGTCTTCGATTTTTTCGATGCGTTCACTGACTTTTGCGACGTAATCCCATTTTACGTCTTCGACGAAGCCGTTGGCTCCGGCGGCGTCGAGATTTCCGGAGAGCAGCAGGGCGGATGCGAGCAGGGCGATTTCGCGCTGGCGACCGTTTTCGGTTGCGCCGGAACCTTGCAGGGCGTAATCCAGTTTGCGGAATTGCGCGAGCATTTCGTGGAGCGTTTCGACGACTTCTTTTTTCTGCTCGTCGGTCAGGTTGTTGCGGCGAAAGGCGTCGGCGATTTTCGAGCTGGCGAAGATCCAGCCGTCGCTGATTTCGCGCCAGAGTTCCAAAACGACTTCGTGTTCTTCGGTCAAACGTTTGATCATTCGGTTATCATCGCTGAAATGGCGGGAAATGACATTAAAAAACGGGACTTACGAGTCTAGTTCTCTTGCAAGGGCGCAAAGAACGGTAAGAAAAAGGGGAGGGGAACCAATCGGTAGCTCTTACTCTTTTTTCTTCTCTTTAAAAAATTTTACGATCAGTTCGGCAGCTTCGTCGGGGTAGGTGTGGCCGCCGGGGTGGGTTACGGCGATGACGGAGGCAGGGGTTTTGGATTTGAATACGGTAGCAACGAGGGCAGGGCTTTTCAATTCTCCTAATTTTTCATAGACAAAA
>JANXLS010000131.1 GCA_025355035.1 Planctomycetota bacterium
CGCGGCGCAAAATAACGGCGGCGCTGGGATCGAGGTATTCCGACGCGTAGCCATACGCCAAGTCGCCGGCGCTGCCATCGCCGTCGAGCACACGGCCTTCCTGCCCGCGGTGAACGCGTTTAGCCAATTCGCGGATGGTCGTGCTGTTGTGGAGTTCCATGACCTTGACGCGGAGTTCCCAGCCCTCCTGCATCGTGTCGATGCCCTCGCCCGTCGAGATGAAGCGACCGCCGGAGTAGACCAGATCCTGGATAAAAGAGTAGGCATTGTCGGCGCGGCTGAGCCGGGACTGGTCGTCAACCACAAGCAGGCCGATATCCTTGCGCGCGATCATCCCGGCGACGCGTTCAATGCAGGCCCTTTCGGTTTTGGTTCCCGATTCGGCCGCGTCGTCAATCACCAACGCATTACTGTGATCGATGCCCAAGCGGTCGAGATCCGCGCGGATGGTGCGCGCCTGATCGGCGCAGGATTCCGGGCGCTGATTTTCGGACGAGTAGCGCGTGAAAATCACCGTGGTGTTGTTTGGCATTGTCAGACCTCCAGACTGGATTCGATTCCAGCAAGGAGGTGGAGGGAACGGTTCAGTCGTTCGCCGCAAGCGGTTACATGGCGGTGATCAACAAAAATTCTTCCCGATCAAAATCCACAGAAGCCGATACGGCCAAAAGCATTAGCGTCCGTGAATCAAGGTTGTTAGGAAATGTCAATCGCCAGTCGCCCCGATTACGCTTTTTAGTTGTAATTCGTTGGGGCTGAATGCGTTTACAAGAACGCCTTCAGCCCCAACTGCTTTCTGCGCCACACCGGCGCAACACGCCGCAGACTTCACCGCATCATTCATTCGATTCGAAGCCGCTTCAGCTCCAGCCCGCAGTGAAGCCGGATCGGACACGGCATATACCTCGACGGCCAATTCCGTGCTGCTTAGACGGCCGAGCGTTTGAATCGTCTTTAGATCCAAACCCGACGCGAACAGATTCGAGATGTAGACTTTCCGCAGGCTATGCCACGTGGCTTTGCGCGTGATCGTCTTTTCGCCGATTTGTTCTTTCACTTCCAACGCGATTTTCGCGGATTCACAATCACGCTTGAAGATCTTCCACGCCTTGCTTGTCGGAATGTCGAGAAGCGGGAAGTCCGAGCCCTTGCCTTCACGCAGCGCGGCCAGCTGGTCGGCGAGCTTGCGCGTGATCGGCTGGCGATGTTCTTTCCGATCTTTCGAAAATTCCGGCGGTTGATAAAGACACGGCCCGAACACGTCCAAGTCGCGGATCCGCATCAAACGCAACTCATTCACGCGGAAACCCGTTTGCATTCCGGTTTCGTACCACAACCGGCGATGCGGCGGAACGACAGCCAGGAGTGCCGCGACTTCGGCATCCGTCAATTTCCGGTGCGGATCACGCGCTTTGAAATCCAAGCGACTCATCCCGCGCAAAGGACTGTTCAGCAGGTAATCGTGTTTCATCGCCCAAGCGATCAGCGCTTTGAGATTTTGCGCCTTCAGCCCAATCGTTTTCGGCGCGGCACCTGCGAGCAGCTCGACACGGATTTCAGTTTCAACCCGCTCAAGATTGATATCCGACAACGTCACGAGGGCGAGGCGATTCTTCCACCACTCAATCGACGCCTTGACGAGCTTCCCGTGCTGATCGTCCCACCCGCGATGAAGCCGCCCGCCTTGAAGCTTGCCCCATCCGAGGTACTCAGCGACCACGCTTTCAATCGGTGTGTTACGCTTCACCGACCATGCGGAAGGCGCTTCTTTCTCCCCGGTCCGAATCGCGCGAGCATCCGCTTCAACGCTGTCGCTGTGCTTCTTTGTTTTTGCTTCACTCGGCCAACCCTTGCGCTGAATACGCTTACCCGTCGCATCAACGTAAGAGTAAAACCAAACGGGGTAGAATTTTCCCTTTCGATCTTTCTTGCGGAACGTGTGAGCCATTATTCGGCCCTCCTTCCGCAAATCGCCTTCACCTTCGCGCTTACCCGTTTCTGAAAGTGTTCAAGGATCGCACCAACGAACCAGACATTTCGCCCCGCAAATTTAACCGGTGGAGGAAGTTCGCCACGCCGCCACATGCGTTCAATGGAGCGCGTGCATCGATCAATCAACTTTCCCAACTGATCCGCGTTAACGTATACGTCACGTGGCAGTTCTGCGAGCCAACACCCCTTCGAAGGCTCACTCCCTTGTAACGATTGTGTCACAACACTTGCAACCACCGCATTTAATGCTACACTCAATTGTCTTCCTCCGTTGTTTTGAGGATTCCGGAAGCCCGCAGAATGCCACCAAGCAATCGCTGCGGGTTTCTTTTTGTCCTCGGTTAGTCTGTCACCAACTTCAAGTTTTCCGGTACTTTTCCGCGAACGGCATAGAGCACTCTTTTTGCAAAAGGATGCGACACAGCACGAATAATGAATTCGTTGTCTTCCATCCCCGCTTCCATCAACATTCCGCACATGCTCGCCTTCGAAATGCCCATTCGTTTCGCCAAATCCGAAAGCTTTGCATCCAGCTTTTTCGACACCTGAAAATGAAGCATCGTCTTTTCGTCCGCTTGTTTTCCCATGG
>JANXLS010000141.1 GCA_025355035.1 Planctomycetota bacterium
TATTCTCCCCGCTTGGTGTACGAAGCAACTTCGGCATTTACTCAACCCCCACCGTTTTCATCTCGTCAAGATATTGCTCAACCCTAACTGCAATACATTTCTGTTTTAGCTGCATTTAGCAAAGCGTCGCGCCACTTCCCTTCGCTTTAACCCAAGATTGAACTCTATCGGGTCAAAAATCGTCCCGCGCTCAGAAAATTTTTAAAATATTTTTTGAAGGTTTAGGTCGATTATCGGACCAAGTTCGCGTTAAACACAGCTGATTGTGTGCTATTTAGTTAAAATACACCACAAATAGACATCACGAGACCGTGCTAAAACGCTCAAAAATGTGCTTACCCTTGCTATTTTCTCTATTGCCAAATGCACAGGATGGGGTACACTTCATCCATCAAGCAGGATTTAGCAAGACTTTGGACGGTTTAGCAAGGCAAAGCAAGCAATCATGGCGAACGAAGCGGACGGCACAGTCAACGTCACACTTCAATCGACCACCAAGTCGAAAGAGTCCGTTCGTTATTTCGGAACGTACCCCGGCAAGCTCTCCACCGGCACCAATCAGGTGACGCTGCCGAAGATGTTCAAAAAGGCTGTTGAAGAAGGCGACGAAGGTCATTTGATGTTGCTTCCGCGTCCTGGAGTCGCTTTCTGGCAGTTGTACACCAAAAAAGCACTTAACCAACTCATTGAAGATACCAAGGTTAATCCGAAGTTTCAAGAAAAAAATATCGGGAAGACAATGGCCAGCACCATCGCCAAGACGGCTATCCCGGTGGAATACGATACGCAAGGCCGGTTCGTGGTGGGGAAAGAATTCGCCGCTAAGTTGAAGGGCGAAAACAATGATGTGATATTCGAATCGGGTCACACGCATATCAAACTTTGGACCGCAAACGATTACAACGCAGAGCAGGCGAAGTTGAAGGCGCTGGAAGAATCGGCGGAAATGCAGCAGGCCATGGCAGACGTGTTGGACAATTAGCACCGAGTCGTACGCGGCCAGAAGCCGCGACTAGAAGGAGGGCGGATCATGGGCGTTTCGAGTTTTGATCAGGTTAGCAATCATTTACAGAAATATGGGGAGTACCGAGCCATGCGACTCGATCAGAGCGACGATTTGGATTTGATAGTGGGACGTCTCGAAAGCGTCCGCAACATGGGTGCCGAATACGCCGAGATCGAACTTTCACCTTACATGAAAGTCCTTTTGGGCGTCACGCGGTCAGCGGCCAAACAAGAATCAGTCGTCAAACAGATGGTGGCGGTCGGCAGCTAGAAAAGCGGTTGCCGGGCCCGCATTGCAGCTCGCCGCCGCATCGACGCCACGCGTCGATCGTACGTCGCGCCAACCCTTGCTGCCCCAGCATGCCTCCATGAGTAAGCAGCCGCCTGACCTCGGACCCAGCGACACGCCGCGTCACGTCAGTGTCCTCTTAAAGGAGGCGCTCGCCGTGCTCAACCCGCAGCCCGGTCACTGCGTCGTCGATGCCACCCTCGGAGCTGGCGGACACAGCGCAGCCTTGATCGAGCGCATCGGGCCCGGTGGAATTCTAATCGGCATCGACGCCGATAGCTCAGCCCTTGATCTTTCGCGCAAACGCCTCGAACCCATCGCCGCGAAAAATGCTGTCACGCTCCATCTCGTTCATTCCAACTTCAGTCGTCTGCCCGACATTCTCAACGAACTTCGCGCCTCAGCGCCCAACTCCATTCTCGCGGACATCGGTGTTTCATCGATGCAATTCGACGACGCCTCGCGCGGCTTCAGTTTCCGCGCGGACGAACCGCTCGACATGCGCATGGACCGCACTCAGCCATTAACCGCCGCCGAAATCTTGCGCTGTTACAGCGAAGAAGAAATCGCCGACATCCTCTTTCACTATGGCGACGAACACAAATCCCGACGCATCGCTCGCGCCATCGTCAACATCCGCGAAATAAATCCGGTCGACACCACCGCCAAGCTCGCTGAACTCGTCCGCAAAACGCTTCGCTTGCCAGGCCATCGCCGTATTAATCCCGCCACGAAAACTTTTCAGGCACTGCGCATCGCCGTCAATCGCGAACTCGACGTTCTCGACGCGCTGCTCCGCGACGGACCCGATCTGTTGGCGCCGGAAGGCACGCTCGCCATCATCGCGTTTCACTCACTTGAAGATCGCCGCGTCAAACAAGCTTTTAAAGCTTTGGACGCAACCAGCCGATTTAATCAGGAGGAAAAATTCATTCGGCCCGGCGCGGAAGAAGAGGAAGCCAATCCGCGCAGCCGAAGTGCGATCATGCGTGCGATCAAGAAAACCGATTCGCCGAGAAGAGGCCAAAAGTACGCGAAGGAAATCGATGAAATCGATGAGGACTATTGAAGGCCGGTCACTCCCGCCCTCCACTCCTCTCGATTTCATCACCTCCTTTTCTCCTTTTTCGTCTCCGAGCGGAATGAAGAGAGCGGGGGCCGGAGCGTGCTAAACGGGCGTCATTTAATTCTGCTGGGCGGCATCGCCGTG
>JANXLS010000146.1 GCA_025355035.1 Planctomycetota bacterium
AGCGGCGATTGAACAACTCGAAATCTTAAAGAGCCTGCTGCCGCACGCGATCGAATCCGCCAACGGACGCTGTATCACGCGCCGGCCTCCGGACCAAACCAAAACGGCAACAGCTTTAACATCGAATAACGCGAATCTTCGCGAAAACGACGCGAATAACGGAGGGAGTAAAAAAAGGCAAAGTCGACGGGTGGCGATATTCAATACCATCTAAAACACTGCGAGCCGAGATTGCCTATGCGATTCGAGCTTTAAATGCCCAACACCTCAAAATTTTTCGCGCCGTTTTCGCGTCGATTCGCGTTATTCGATGTTAAACGCCGTTCGTTGTTCGCATGTTTCGATGTTAACCCGTTGTTGGATTATCCACGCAATTCCGCGACGGCTTTGTTGTAATCCGGCGCTTTGAAGATAGCTGTGGCGGCGACGATGATTTGGACTCCGGCGTCGCGGACGGCTTGGACGTTTTCGGGCATCACGCCGCCATCTATTTCCAGCAGTAAGTCGGGGCCGTATGTTGCTCGGGCTTCGGCGTACTTGGGCAGGCAATCAACGATCATCTTTTGGCCGCTGAAGCCGGGGTTGACGGTCATCACCAATAGCATGTCGATTTGGTCAATATAGTGTTTGACGACCGAGACGGGCGTTGCGGGTTTGATCGCCATGGCCGGGCGGACGCCGAGTTTACGGATTGTGTCGAGCGTGCCATGGATGTCGCCAAGTGCTTCGGGGTGGACGGTCAGCGTGGCGGCTCCGGATTTTGCGAAGGCTTCGACGTAACGCTCGGGGTGCTGAATCATCAGATGGCAATCCAGCGGCAGTTTGCAAATGCGGCTTAGCGCTTCGACGATGAACGGTCCCATCGTCAGGTTGGGGACGAAATCGCCGTCCATGATGTCGACGTGGAGCCAATCGGCTCCGGCGGCTTCGATGGCTTGAATTTCGTCTTTGAGTTTGGCGAAATCGGCGGACAGAACGGACGGCGCGATGAACGGCTTTCCGCCGCGAACGGGAGCTGAATTCTTGTTCATGCGGACTGATCTCCTGATGGCCGAAAATTCGTTGCGCACTGAAGGGCTGTTTATTGTTCGTAATATTTCGGAAAGCGCGTGTCGGACGAGTACGGGAACGTCGGTTCCGTGTCCCAGCCTGCTGCCATGTCCGGCGCAGTGTGATTGAGTCCCGCTTTTTTCAGCACGTAGTGAACGAGCGTGTTGCTGTTCTGCGCCGGTTTGTAAGCAGGTCCGCCAAGGCCGCAGTTTTCCTTGCCGTAATTGCCTGTGCCGGCATCGCCGGGACGTTTTCCGTACGCGCCATATTTTCGGATTTCGGCTTCGAGCTTCTTGTAATCCACTTCCAGTTTTTCTTCTATCGTCACCGTCAACGGGCGTCCTAGCAAATCGATCACGCGCGGCAATCGACCCGGATTAATAAACACGCCGTAAGCCAGATAGCCCGTTCCTGGAAATTGACCGAATCCAACTCGGTTCCGCGTTGAGCCGCCGTCCCACCTCGACGAACGCATCTCAGCGAAGAACCACTTTCCTTTTTCGTCCTTCCATTCAAGAGCGCAATGAACGGATACTTTATGATCCCGCATGAACTGGCGGAAGCCCCTGAAGGGCGGAATGGGAATGTTGGGAGCCATCCAACTGTATTTGGTGCCGATGTCGGTCAAAACGCCGATCAAGCGCACGGTGCGCGGCGGGTCGTTGTCGATGGGATCGCCGTTGCCGAGAGCGTTGACCGTGTCCGCAGAGGGTACCGACGGAGACGGCGTAGATACGCTTGCAACAGGCGGAGTCGGCTGCGGTTGTGAGCGCAGTGAATCGGCGGCGCGTCCCGCGCTAAACCAACTTGCTGCCAGCAACACCATGATAGCCATGAATCGTAAAGGCCGATTCAACAAAATACGCTCTCTCCCGCTCCGTACCTGATCATTAAATCATGTAGTTTGATCTGGCAAAATATACTCAAAATTAAGCCAAATCCTAGCGCCGAATCGGTTCATTTTTCATCTTTATTCAGAATTCAAAAAACCGCATCGGCGCTTAGTTTTGCCGATATAACGATGAAGAGGCTTGTCTTCGAAGGAACTCGCCGCTGTTCTACTCCGAAGGAGTTCCGCAGCGGTCGCCAAATCACACGCTCAAATTGTTTTGACTGTTCGACAAATCACCGCGCGACCGGCCACAACTCCTTCGGAGTTGAACTAAAAACAGCTCGCGTAAATTGTCACACACCCCCGGCCCTCCATATTGATTTCTTTGCAGTGAAAATTTTATTAATTCGTCCTATACTGTGCACAGTTTCAAACCCATGCCGTTAAAACTCTCCTTTTTGATAAGAGGCCTGTTCCTTGCCCGGCGAAACAACGCGTACCAATATGCTGCGAACGGACGCCGAATTGGTGGAGTCCGTTTCGCTGGGTTTGCATGAGCGCTACGGCGAGCTGGTTCGCCGGTACAAGAGCCTCGTGACGTCGTATTGTTACAGCCGCGTGGGGCAACGTGAAACGGCCGAAGATTTGGCTCAGGAAGTTTTTGTGCGCGGTTTTCAGGCATTATGCAACCTTAAAAAACCGTCAGCATTCTCAGGGTGGTTGTTGTCGATTGCGCACAATGTCTGCATCGACCACATGCGGAACAAATCGCGTACGGTCCCGTTGGAAGTGCACAGCGAGAAAGATAGCCAGGGAGAAATCGTTCTTCCAAATACGAAGACGATCAGCGCCGACGAACATTTCGCGCGCGAAGAGATGCGTGAAACGATTCTGGCAGCGATCAATTCGCTGGGAGAGGAATACCGCGTGACGCTGGTCTTGCGCCACGTGAATGGACAAAGTTGCGAGGAAATCTCGGAGACGCTGGGCGTCTCGCTGGGAACGATCACCAGTCGTTTAAGCAGGGCACACAAGTTGCTTCGTGAGAAGCTGGTCAAGTTAATGGAGCCGGACAAATAACAGCGGTTCAAAGTTGACAGCAAAGGTGAGCTTGAACAACTTTGAACTTTGAATTTTGAACTGATTTATGGAACAGGAACTTGACATCCTAATCGAGGATTATCTCGACGGGCGTATGGACGGCCCCGCGCGCCAGCGGTTTGAGCGGCGCATGGAGACAGATCCGAACATCCGCGAGAAGGTCTACTCGGCGACGCGTTCCCTGGAGATGATTCAGGAAGCGCTCGGCTGGGCCACGCCAGGCGAGGAGTTCGATTCCAAAGTAACCAGCCGTATTCAGGAGATCACGAGCGCAGGGTTGGATCCGATCAAGCCCAATTCTGAACGTGCGCTGACTCAGGACGATCCCGAAGCGCGGTTGCTGGGCGATCCCGCCGCGGACCAGGAGAAACGGCGGTTGCTATGGATCGCCCTTGCAACATCAGTGCTCTTTATCGGTGCGATTTGTGTTCTCGTTTATTTCGTTACGCACGGCAAATAACTTCCTTATTGCTTTCCTAAAAACCCCGTGTACTCTACGCACGTAGTGTCCTTTATATGCGTTGATCGGCGACTATGCGCCATTTTGTTCCCAAAACGTTCGTCCGCATGCGTAAGCGCGCACGTCACTCAGGTTTAACCCTGGTGGAGGTGCTCGTTTTTCTGGTCGTCATGGCCATCTCCATGACGGCGGCGTTGTCGATGTACATCAGCTCGCGCATGGCTCAGCGCCTCGGTGAAGAGCGCCGATTGGCGAGCCTCGCTGCCGAACAAAAGCTCGACGAAATCCGCAATTACATCGCCAAAGGTCACTCGCTGGATCAGGCATTTCTGTACTACGGACCCTTGGCAAACGCATCGACGCCTGCGAATCTCGAATCCGTCAATCCCTACGTCGCACCTCCTCCCGGCCATAACGCACCGCAAGTCCATGTCTGCGGCGGTCCTGGCGCTTGGTTCGATGTCCCGGGACTTGAACCGTATTTCGACACCAATCCCGCCGATGGCAACCGGCCGCTGGCGCGTTCCATCGGCACGGTGACCATCATCAACGACGAAACGCCCGACGAACGCCAATTCGGTTTCGACTTCGGCAACGGTGCACCGTCGCCTCCTTTCGGCGTGGACATCAACGGCAACGGCAGTCGGCTGATCCAAACCGGCTTCGGATCGTCCGGAGCCGCGGGCTACAACTCGTCGATCCCCGCTCCGTTTCCATTCGACATCAAGGGCAACGGTTCAAACGTCGGCAGCGTGCCCTGGGACCACAACGTCACGACGGGTTTTATCATCCTCCCGGTCGTCATTAGCATTCAGTGGCAAGGCGCAACCGGGCCTCAGCGCTACGATATTTTTGCATTGATCACGCCTGACCAAGTCGGGGAGCCACATTGATGATGGCCCTCCGAACTCACACCCCCCACCCTGCCGCGCGCGGATTTACGCTCGTTGAATTGTGCATGGCGCTCGCACTCGTCGGAATGATGTTCGTCTGCATCATGCTGTTCATGAACGTCATCGCCATGGGCATGTATTCCGAGAGCATTGAATCCGATACGCAAACGCGCGGAGCAGGCCGGATGTTCGACATCCTCATGGGAGATGTCGTCGAACCCCGACGC
>JANXLS010000154.1 GCA_025355035.1 Planctomycetota bacterium
CCAATCTGCTTGCGGCGGGCGGCGTGGTACTTCGAAAAACTTGCTTCGCGTAGTCTCCAAATACGCGGAGCTCGTCTTTCTCGTCCCACTTGCCCGGCGCGGCGCATCTTGGCACGAGGGTTTTGTCCGATAGCTCTTATATTGGGCACCAACTGCAACGATCATTGCATTCCAGTTTCTGCGAACGTTTTTGCACAAGAGAACAATCTCAAATTCTGATTTTTGTTAAATTCTTCGCAAAGTTAGACCGTGAAGTGCGTCCTTGGTATAGGAGATGGTCAGGTGTCGCTGAAAATAGTTAATGTGTCCGGTTTTTAATGTGCCGCACAAAAAGTAGGTGGTATAAGAAACATGGTTTATTGGCTCTCCGAGGGCGCACGTTGCGTTTCTTGGAGACACGGCCACGAGTGGCGTCTGCAAACGCCGATCGCATCGCGACCGTTAAATTGTCCGGCTTCGACCGGACTGCGTCAGAAAGGGTGATTTGCGTGCGGAAACAAGTCGCGTTTTATAGAATGGGCTGGCAGGTCGCCTCGATTGTCATCCTGGCCGCCAGTTTACTTTCGTCTTTTTCCTTTAGTGCCGAAAAACTGACAGCGGAGAACGTCCGGGATCTTATTCCGCAGCTTTTCCGCATGCATTTGTCCCAGCATGAAATGAACCCGGTCTACACCAAACGCGTGATCAAAGAGTTCCTCACGCAAATGGACCCGTACAATCGCTTCTATGTGAAATCCGAAGCCGACGCGATCATGAACAAGACCGACGATGAACTGAAAACTCTGGCCGATCATGTTCTGGCAGGCGACCTCTCATTTTTCAACGATACCTTGCAGAATTTCGTCACCACCCAAATCACCCGCGACGACCCATTCTATGACACGATCAGCGACAAAGCCGACGAAGTGAAAAAGGAATTCGAACGCAGGGAAATAATCAAGCCTTCCAAACCCGAAACCAAGAAGCCGGATGGTACCGTCGCCGACGACGAAGACGACGATCCCGATCTGAAAATCAAGTGGACCGAACGCCCGGCGACGCAGGAAGACCGAATGTCCCGCATCATTAAGTTTGCGGCTGGAAACTACCGCATGAACAAGGGCTACCTGAGTGAGCCGGAAGCCATGAAACTGTCGCTCCAGAATGTTTCGGAAGAGCACCGCAAATACAAGAAGGTGGACGTCAAGACCGAAACGCCGAAGATGTTTCTGAAAGCCTTTATGGCCGCAATGGACCCGCACACCGTTTATTTCGATGGCGACGATGAAGGTTTTGCCGTGCAACTCGACCGTAGTTTTGCTGGAATCGGCGTGAAGATTCGCCCTTGCCCGATGGGTTGCCAGGTCGATGAATTGATCAAGGACGGCCCGTCGGAAAAATCCGGCAAGCTCATCGCTGGCGATCAGATCATCGCCGTCGATGGTGTTTCCCTCGGCGGGTTGACCATCAACAAAATCGTTCAGAAGATCAAAGGACCGAAGGGTACTGATGTTCGCCTGACGGTTTTGAAACGCAATCAGCCGACTGAAATCGTGACGTTGCGCCGCGCTGAAATTCAGTTGGCAGACGAACGCGTGAAAGTCAAAACGTTCCCGACGCCCCAGGGCAACATTGGACTCATCTCCGTCTCGAGCTTCTATCGCGACGTGCACAAGGACGTAAAGGAGCGATTGATCGAAGCAAACGCGAAAGAGCCGCTGGCGGGGATCATTTTGGATTTGCGCGCGAACCAAGGCGGCTACCTCGACGAAGCCGTCGACATGGCCGGACTGTTTATTGAAACCGGATCGGTCGTGGGTGAACGCGATGGGTCGGGGGTGGTGAAATGGATGTACGACAAAG
>JANXLS010000205.1 GCA_025355035.1 Planctomycetota bacterium
GTTCAAAGTTTAAAGTTTAAAGTTTAAGCGCCCTAAGTGTGACCTGATGGGGCGCTTTTTTTCGGCCACCCAAACACAACGGGGGCTGGTGTTTTTGGAGAAGGATTCGCCGCTCAAATCACCGTGGAGACTCAGCGGTTCTAGACCGGCTTGCGTCAGTAATTTTTTCAGCTCCATTGAATTGTACGCCCGGATGGATTCGCGCACGATCTCCGTGCTTGTTGTGCTCTCGAGGTGAGGACTGCCGGAGATGCGGATGGTCTTGATGATTCGCTTGCTCCGCGTGTCGTAACGCCGCGTTTCGACGATCCGGCAACCGTCGTGTTCGCTTTCAGAGCGCTTGACCAAATTCGGGACGACCTGATCGCGATTCAGGAAGTCGATCACGAATCGTCCGCCGGGGACGAGAATTCGCGCGACTTCTTGAAGTACGCGGAGGTGTTCACGATCGGTCTTAAAATAACCAAAGGACGTAAAGAGATTCGCAACGCCGTTGACGCTCGCCGTCGCCAGCGGAATGCGGCGCATGTCGGCTCGGACAAAGAACAGACGCTTGGAATCGGGATTTTTCGCGTGAGCTTCGCGCAACAATTCCGACGACAGATCGAGGCCGATCACACGGCCTTTCTTGAGCGTCGAAATCAACGTCCGCGAATGCCGCCCGGCACCGCAACACAGATCCAACACCGTCGCGTGTTCCGTGGGATTCAGCGAACGCAGCACGAACGGAAGCTCCGCCTGTGCCATTTCGTCGGAACGATGCTTGTAACGCGCGAGATAGTCGGCGTTGAATGCCCGGACGTACCAGGGTTCTTTGCTTTTACCCAGTTTTTTCGCCATTCAAAACACAACGGCGCGGAGCGATGTTCAGTCGCTCCGCGCCGCTCCTTTTCGCACTCTGTTTGACCAAAGGACTAGAGCGTTTTTCAAATGGATGGAGACAAAGATGTGCCGCGCCGGGCAAGCGGGTCGAGGAAGACGAGCGAAACGTATTTGGAGACTACGTTAAGCGAGTCTGACGAAGTACCGCGCAGCCCGCCGCAAGCAGATTTGTCTTCAGACATTTGAAAACCGCTCTATTGCTTCGGAGTTGTAGCCGCCGCAGGTTGGACTGCCGGCTGCACCACCGGATGATCCGGGCCAGCCGCTTTGTCAAAGAAATGATGCGCCTTGATCAACGCCCATTCCGACGTGATCATGCCCAGATGTCCGCCCGTCGGTACCACCGTGACATGTTTACCGCCGTCGATGGCTTTGATCGAGGCCAAGTCGTCGGAATTGTTGAGCGGATCGTTTTCGGCGATAACGGCTTCAGCGAAATCCGGAAGATTCGGAACCAATCGTTCGAGATTCGGCATCGCCCAGATTTCTTCCGCACTCCCGACCGCGCCCTTCTGCATCCAATACTTTGCCGCGTACAATTGGATGTAGCGCTGAAGGCTGGTTGCCTCCATGTGTTGCGCGCGATCTTCACCGCCTCCTGCTTTGGGCAGCATGTTCAAGCCGTAAACCCGGTCGTTGCGATCAACGACGTTCTTCAGCTGATCGCGAAACGCATAGCCCAACGCGCCGCGCATTTCGGCGTCTTGAAACGGAATCGGCTGCCCCTCGTTCACCGGCGTGTGCCCGCCAAATTTCTTACCCAATGCAACCATCGTCGTGTTCTGACGATCATTCTTATAGAAATCGTCAACCTTCTTCGCGGTTGAGAGCAGTTTGATTGGCGGCGAAAACGCCAGACAACCCGTCAATTCGAACGGCAACTTCCCCTGCTTGGCCATCGTTCCCATGATCAACGCCTGCGACCCGCCAAAACTCAATCCAACGACGCCCACGCGCGTGAAACTCTTCGGATCGTTCTGCTTCATATAGGCATCAATGATGGCAACAGCCGCTTCCGTGTCCTTGTCAAAATTACCGACGACTCCGTGCCCCGACACATCCGGGAAGCGCGGCGTGAACGGGCTGTCGAACGTCAGCACATTGAATCCCGCGTGACCGTACCAATAGGGGTACAGATCGCCAAACGGTCCTTTTACTTCGCCATCGCCGCCAAGCAACACGACAACCAGCGGCGCCGGGAAGCTCTGTTTGACATACGTGACCGTGACCGGCTTGCTAAAGCTGGGTACCTGAAGCGCCGTCTGGTGAACGTTGGCCTTCATGTACTCCGGCGGTGCCCCGCAGTAGTACATGGCGGTGATTGTCGAATACAATCCGTTGTCGAACATGTGATGGTACTTCGGTAAGCCATCCGCTCCGAGTTCGATCGGCTTGCGCGCAGGGCCGTCGCCTTCCCGGCCGGTCTCCGCGTAACACGGCCAAACGATAGCGAGCATGAGCGCGGCAAAAAGCGAATACACGAGTTTCACTTGGCGGTTTAAAGTCTGCAAAGTCGTTCTCCTTTGATTCATATTCAGGTGAGACACTCCATTAAGAGAGTTATCGTCATTTTGGAGCAGAAAGCTTTGTAAATTCAACTCGCGCTCTTTTTCATCGGTAGGATTCACTTCTTCCCCTTCCGCTTCGCTTCCGCAGCCAATGGCATGCTCCAAATTCGGATAAAACCTTCGGCCGCTTCGCTGTCCAATTGGTCGCGATAGGCAGACGTTCCCGTTTGGTAAAGACTGCAATCGCTGGTGCGCGAAACAACCGTGGCCTGACCTTTGTAAAGCCGCAGTTTTACCTTGCCGCTGACAGCTTGGTTCAGCCGCAGGAAGAACGAGTCAAGCGATTCGCGCAGCTCGCTGTACCACTGGCCATTGTAGACGCAACGCCCGTACGCTACCGCGAGGCCGTCGCGGACTTGCAACGATTCGCGTGACAGCACCATCTGTTCCAAGCCGCGCTTGGCGGCATAGAGCGTCGTTGCAGCGGGCGATTCGTAAATCTCGCGCGATTTAAAGCCAATCAAGCGATCTTCGATGATGTCTGCCCGACCGATCCCGTGCGCCCCGGCGAGACTATTGAGTTGCTCAATCAAATCCGCCGAATTCATCTTCGTGCCATTGAGCGTAATCGGCAGGCCTTCCTGGAATTCCAGTTCGACTTCCGCAGGTTCGTTCGGCGCTTTCAACGGGGAGACCGACATCGTGTAGCTCTCTTCGGGGGGAGCGATACCGGCGTCATCCAGCGCGCCGCATTCGATCGATTGTCCCCACAGATTCAAATCGTATCCGCAGCGAATGCCCCCCGATTTCGGCTTGGGCATCGCCAGGCGTTTGGACTGCGCGTACTTGATCCGCTCCTCGCGATTCTTGTATTCCCATTCCCGAAGCGGAGCGATGATCTTCAGATTCGGGGCCAGGGCCGCGATGCCGGCTTCAAACCGAATCTGATCGTTCCCCTTCCCCGAGCAACCGTGAGCGACGTGCGTCGCGCCTTCTTCCTGGGCTACCCGCACCAATTCCCGCGCGATCAACGGCCGCGACAGCGCCGATGCCAGCAGATAATTCTGTTCATAATGCGCCAGCGCTCGCAGCGCATTGGCGACGTAGTCTTTGAAAAAGATGTCGCGAAGATCTTCAACCCGCGCCGAGATCGCTCCCGCGCGCAAAGCGATTTCGCCGAGCTCTTCGAGGTCCTCACCCTGCCCGAGATTCACCGCCAGGGCGACGACATCGAAATTCCGCCGCTCCTTGAGCCACGCAATGGCCACCAAGGTGTCGAGTCCGCCCGAAAAAGCCAGTACGCACTTCGCCATAATCCAAACTCCTCCACAATCAATTATGACGCGCATTCCGCGCGCTTCAAATCGAAAATGGAGCGAATGACACGTGATTGACTCTTTCTTCCCTGTTGAATAAATTTTCCCCGTCCATATACTGAAAGGAATGAAAACATATTCACTCATCTCCCTATGCACCCTGCTTTGCTTCCTTACCTCAACTCCTCTTATTTCCGGCGAAGCAGTCAAGGAAACGGAAAAGCCGAAAGACGCCAAACCGGCGGAAGCGCAAACGTCAGGCGAGAAACCGAAGTATGTTTTCAAAGTCCTCGACGCCTCCGACGAAGGCGAGTCGGCGATCAAGAAATTCAAGCTCGACAAAGACATCAAGTGCGAACTCTTTGCGGCTGAACCGCTCGTCGCGAACATCGTCGCATTCAGCATCGACGAGAAGGGCCGCTTCTTCGTCGCGGAGACGTTCCGGGTCGGCGAAGGTGTCATCGATAACCGTGGACACATGGATTGGCTCGACGAAGATTTGAACTCCCGCTCCGTCGAAGATCGCGCCGCGTTCCAGAAGCGGCACCTCGGCGGGGATGTGTACAAGACGTTGGGGCTCGCCAGCGAACGCATCAAGCTTGTCGAGGACCGCAAAGGCACCGGCAAAGCGGATTATTCGTCTGTTTTTGCTGAAGGATTCGATTCAATTCTCGACGGCGTCGGCGCCGGTATTCTAGCACGCAAAGGCGATGTGTGGTTCACCAACATTCCGAACGTATGGAAGCTCAAAGACGAAAAAGGCAACGGCTACGCGACCACGCGCAAGTCGCTCCACTACGGCTATGGCGTCCGAAACGCGTTTATGGGACACGATCTTCACGGCATCAAAATGGGCAACGATGGCCGGCTGTATTTCAGCATCGGCGATCGCGGAACGCACGTCAAAACGGCGGATGGACGCTTGATCGACAATCCGGATTCCGGATCTGTCTTCCGCTGCAATCCCGACGGCACGAATCTCGAAATTTACTGCATGGGTCTGCGCAATCCCCAGTCGCTGTCGTTCGATCGCTATGGCAATCTGTTCACAGGCGATAACAACGCCGACTCCGGCGACAAAG
>JANXLS010000225.1 GCA_025355035.1 Planctomycetota bacterium
TCAACGGCGGTGACGTCGACGCCACCGCTGGGTGCGGAACTGGCGGCGGGAGGGGACGATTCGGAAGCTGGTTTCGACTTCGGCGCCGATGAAGTTGTCGGGTCGGAGACGGTGGGTTTTGCCGCTGTGGCCACGCGGGTGTTCGATTCCTTGTATTTTTGTGCGAGCTTCTTGACTTCGTCTTTGTCCGGCGCTGCGAAATCGCGGGCGAGCAGGGACGAGGCTTCCTTTCCGAATTCGGTGTCGGCAAATTGCGTGGAGAGTTCTTTGGCTTGTTGGGACGCTTCTTTTTTCTTGCCGATTCCGAGCTTGTACCACATTTCAGAGAGCATCGCGCCGGCGACTTTGGCCTTGATCGGATCGCCGCGTTCAGCGATTGCAGCGGTCACTTTTTCGAGGCCTTCCTTCGCTTTGGCACTATCCGGAAGGAGGACGACGAGAGCCGCGGAGGCTTGTTTCGCCGTCTCCAACTGCTTGGCTTCGAACGCTTCGTCCGCGACTTTTTGAAGTTTCTCGGCCAATTTGGTGTCCAGCATGTCCAGTTCAATCAAACCCACGCCAATCTTTTTGGCGGCGGTGTTGGCCTTGGCAACCATGGCTGCATCTTTTTCCGTGGCCGCTAAGTTCGACGCGGTTTGGAAGCATTTAAACGCTTTACGCACATCGTTGTTCTTCTCATGCACCAATCCCATGTAAAAATGGGCGCTGGGACACGTAACGTCGGCTTGGAGCGCACGCTTGCTCATGTCTTCAATGGTTTTGAAATCACCCTCTTTCAAAAGCGCCGGGACGTTGACGAGCAGCGCGTCGGCGATGGTCCGGTCGGCCGCCGAGACGGTCGTGACGATTAGCGCTAAAAGAATAGCTGCTAGGATGTGGAGCGTGTTCATGGTTCGTGATTCCTAAAAGGTGCTTCATTTGGACAGGCGAGAGAGAAAAAAGTTTCAGGAATTATATTAAACATTTGTAATTTAACGGGCACCAAAATAAAAACAAATGCACATGTGATAAAGAATCGGCAAAGAGGCAAATTTAAGTTGCAGCCTGTGAACACCAGTTATTCGTGCGAAACTCTAGTGAGTTTATGAAGGCTTAAGTACTTTAGAATTAAAAACATTGGAGAAGGGTTTTAGCAGAATGAAAACGAATGGAGTGGAAGAAACTTCTTAATTACCGCAGAGACTGCCGCTTGAACAAATACTGCGCGAGCACTTTGTCAAACGGCGTTTCCGTATCGATCAATTGGTAATCGACGAGCATGCTCGCGCACTTCTTGCGCATATTTTCCGTGAAATCGTTCAACGCCACTTTGTACGCTTCACGATACGCCATCGGAGCCACTTGTACGCTCTCGCCCGTCTCCATGTCTTTGAACTCCGACAGTGCGCGATACGGAAATGCGATTTCTTTATGATCGAGAATGTGAAACAAAATAACTTCGTGCTTGTTGAATCGAATGTGTCGGATCGCAGCGAGAATCTTGTCGACGTCGTCGTACAAATCCGAAATGATCACAAACAACCCGCGTCGCTTCACCGCTTCAGCCAGATGATCGAGCGCCGCGTAAACGTTCGTTGAGTTCTGAGCTGTCGCGTTGGACAAAACGCGCGTCACGTCCTGAAAATGTCGCATCGATGCGCGCGGCGGCAGGTAATCGAGGATTTTCTCGGCGAATGTCGCCACGCCCGCCGCGTCCTGCTGCATGATCATTAAATGCGCCATCGCCGCGGCAATTGCCTGCCCGTAACGCAGTTTCGAAACCGGTTCGCCAAATCCCATCGACGCCGAACAATCCAGCAGCACATGCGCCTGCATGTTGGTTTCAGAATGATACTTCTTGACGTACTTGCGCTCAGACTTTGCCAGCACCTTCCAATCAAAATGGCGCAGATCATCGCCGGCGGTATAAGGCCGATACTCCGCGAATTCAATGCTGAACCCGTGATACGGCGATTTGTGCAACCCCGAAATGAATCCTTCGACGATCCAGCGCGCAATCAAATTGAGGTTTGATAGCCGGGCGAGCGCGGAAGGAGGGAGGAGTTCGCTGATGCTGCGCATGATGGAGTCGACGCCTTTACTTCGGCAAATCCTTCGCCCCCGGCTCTTTCACCGCCTCAATCAACATCCCAATCAGTTTTTCCGACGTGATCCCTTCCGCGTCGGCGTTGAAATTAGTGAAGATGCGATGCCTCAGCACAATCGATGCGACCGCCCGGACATCGTTGCACGATACGTTGATTCGCCCGTCCAACAGCGCCCGCGCCTTGGCACCCAGCACAAGGAATTGCGCGGCTCGCGTCCCGGCGCCCCATGTCACGAAATCGTTGACGAACTTCGGCGCTTGCGGCGTTTTTGGGCGCGATGCCCGGACCAGATCTGTTGCGTACGTCGCGACGTAATCGCTGACCGGAATGTTGCGCACCAGCACCTGAAGCGAAACGATTTCGTCGCCACTCAACACGCGTTGCGGGGTCGGTTGTTCGTTGCGCGTGGTCGCTTGGACGATGTCGATCTCCGCCGCGCGATCGGGATAATCGAGTTTCAACATAAACATGAAACGATCCAACTGCGCTTCAGGCAGCGGATACGTCCCTTCCTGCTCGATCGGATTCTGCGTGGCGAGCACGAAGAACGGCGGCTTCAGCGTGTACGTGTAACCTGCGGCCGTGACGCGTTGTTCCTGCATCGCTTCCAACAGCGCGGCCTGCGTCTTCGGAGGCGTTCGGTTGATTTCGTCGGCCAGCAGAATGTTCGTAAAGATCGGCCCTTTGATGAAGCGGAAAATGCGCTCCTTCGTGTTCGGATCTTCGTCCAAAATTTCCGTCCCGGTGATGTCCGACGGCATCAAATCCGGAGTGAATTGGACGCGTTTAAAATCCAGATCCAGCGCCGAGGCGATGGTGCGGATCATGAGCGTTTTGGCCAGACCCGGCACACCCACCAGCAGTACGTTTCCGCGCGCAAACAACGCAATCAAAATCTGTTCAATAACCGGCCCTTGACCGTGAATGACCTTGCTGACTTCCGCGACTATCGCGTCGCGAGCCTCGCGCAATTTCTTGATCTGCGCCGCCGCCTCGCCGGTCAGTTCCGGCCGCGGCTCGACTATCTTGGCCTCAGTCGTCGACGTGCTTTTCATCGGCGAAACGATCGTCTTTTCGTCGTGCGCGGAGATCGGAGCAGCCGATTCAAACCGCAGCACACACGTCCCGCCGACCCGAATTTTGTCGCCGTCTTTCAACACGCGATTCGGCGTGTTCTCGCCATTGACGTTCACGCCATTCTTGCTGCCAGCGTCGTGCAGAATCCACTTGTCGCCCTCGCGCTGCACTTTCAAATGCTGCCGCGACACGTCCGCTTCAGGCAGTCGAATCTGACATTCACGCGCCCGCCCAATCGTGATTTCGTTTTCATTGAGCGGGTACGATGTGCCCTTGGCCTGGCCTTCGACGACGATGATTTTGTCCATTAAAACTCCACTTTGTTTCCGACAGCCCCACGAGCCATAGAGGGCGCCTCATAAATCGGTGCCTAACTCCCAAACCACTTTAACAGCGCATACCAAAATTTATCGCCGAAATACATTGCCGAAAATGCACAGCCCAAAGCGACCAGGACGACGGCGACTGTTCCCCAAGCCGTTAACGCTGACCAAGAGTAAAAGATTTCAACGGTTGCGATTAAAGCTCCCGCAATGAAGCCGCAACCGAAATTTAGACGTTTTCCAAACCCATCCAAATCGTCCATCGAGTCATTTCCTGACTGGATTGGGGCTCGTAAAGCTGTTTCCGCTTAATGCTTCAAAATCGGCGTCGGACCTTTTGTAAGATACTCCGTCGGAATCGTCCATACCTCTGGTACTCCCTCTTTGGAGTCGCCGAACCAAACACCAGTGTGGTCCTCCGAATCGCCGGGCAGTTCCGCTCCGATAAAGACAACCACGCCAGTTTGCTTATTAAACTCGACGAAATTTCCCTTTGCAATCATGGCTTTCCCTCAGCCGCTCCCTAGCGGTCGCGGTTCTTAATGTGTCATCGAATAAAGAATAATGTTCACGCCCATCTTCAGCGAATCGTTGGGCATGATGGAGTAGGCGTATGGTCGTTCCTGGCCGTCCCAGCCGCTACCCAAGCCGAAGCGGGAATAGATGACGCGCGTGTCTTCGCCCAGCGAGATGCCTTCGAGAATCGGAGCGGTCGCGTCTTTGATCGACGCCTTTACTTGTGCAGAGTATTCAATCGCGTCGAGTTTGTGAAGCGTCGAGAAAACCGGGTGTTCTTTTGGCAACAGTTTCAATTCCGATTCCGGCAGGACTTTCTTGATTTCGCGGCGGAATGCGCGATCGAATTCCAGATTCCCGCAACACGCGTCAGCCAGGAGGAAGCCGCCGTTGTTCAGGAACTTTTTCAAGTTCGACGCCTCCGCTTCGTTCAAGGTGAATTCGCCGTGGCCCGTCAGATAAAGGAAGGGGTAGCTCAACAAATTCGCGTCGGTGATCGGCACTTCTTTGCGGCCGAAATTCACTTTGGTGTTCGTCGCGGAGAGCGTCGTTTTCAATACATTGGCAAACGCCGACGGATGCGGATCCCAGAGGCCGTTCGTTTTCAATTGCGCGAAGACAAAGTCGCCTTTCAGATTGTCGTCATCGGTGTCAATCGCTTTGCGTTGGGACAGGTAGCGCCCCAAATTGTAGTACGAAATCGTGTACGCGCAGAGATTGATGCCGACCTTCATCGCATCTTCGCCGACGATACACTTCCCGCCTGCTGGAACATGAAATGAATCCCATGCGCACGACAAATCATAGGGGAAGAGGAAGATCGCGGTGCGGCAACCGACGTACATGCCTTCCAGTATCGGCGTGTCATCCAGCCGGTTGCACGCGGGCGAATACTTCACTTTCGTAATTTCAAACGAACTGCGATACACGGGATGATCGACCGGTAAAACCGCCAGCGGACGTTCGGGGAAAATGCCTTTGATTTCAGCGCGCATCGATTCAGCCAACACGCTCGACCCGGTGCACGCGTCAATCCAAATGGAGCCGCCGTTCAACACGTAATCGCGCAGCTTCTTGCGCATCACGTCGTCGAACTGCGGAGCGCGTCGGCCCTGGATGTAGACCACCGGCACTTCGCTCGGGTCCCACGAGAATGTCTTGGGATCGATGTTGACGTGCCGATATCGGACGTTCAATTTTTCGTTGGCGAATTTCATCAAACGCGCCATATCCGACGGATCCGTATTCCAATCGTCCCACGCCGCTTTGCGGCCATCCGGCAACTCCACTTCGCGATGCTGCCCCCACATCAATTTCCCAACCAGCGTCGGCGGAGCCGGCTCGCGCTTGCGCTCCGATCGGCGCAACGGCGTCGCGGGGAGTGGCAACGGCGCTGTCGCCTCGCCTCCTTTAATGCGCTGCGGCTTGGCTTCGGGAAGAAGCCCGCACGGCTTGTCGTCGACCGTCCCTTGAGCGGCGAACACATTTGCGCTTAAGCAAATAATGGCCGCGCAGAGCATCGCCGCCCGATCCATCGATTCAGAATTGATCCGATTCATTTGAGTCTCTCCAGCTTTTCCTTGGCTTTTCCAGCCAGGTTCGATTCCGGAAAATCCTTAATCACTTTTGCAAACAGCTCTTTCGCTTTCGGAAGCTCTTTTAAATTTTCGTACGCGATGGCGCGATAAAAATAAATCTCGTCGGCAAACGCCGATTTTGAATCCGCCAGCAGCGCCCGGTCAAACTCCAGCAGCGACTGCTTGAACATCCGCTTCGACAAATACAATCTACCCCGCAAGAAGCGCGTTTGCCCCGTTAATTTGACTGTCGGCGTTTTCCACTCCCACGAAACAATCTCGCGCATCGCCCCTTCGTATTCACCCGCGCGAAGATATTGCGTGTAATTTAATTCGTGCGCGCCTTCCGTTACATCAATATCTCCCGTCCACTTCCTCCACTTGTCTGCCTTCTGCGCTTCGTCCAACGTCTTGATCGCAAGCGGCCTGTCCCCGCGCACCATCGCATATTCGCCCATCCGAATGTACGCCATGCGTACGTGGTCCGTCGGGGCCGTGCTGAACTTGAGCAGAACTGATTTGCATGTCTCCAGCGCCGCATCGACCTGGTTCATAAAATCGTACTGAATTTCCGCCTTCATGTTCAACGCCATCGCCGCGACGTCGTCGGAATGCGGCATTTTTAGAATGTACTCGCAGACCCAAATTGCATCATCGAATTGCCCGCCGTCGCGATACATCTCGTACAATTCGCGGAGCCACTGAAACTCTTCTGCGTTCTTCGGCACGTAGCCTTTTTCGAACGCGGCGCGGAACGCCTTTTTTGAATCATCCAAGCGTGTTGCTTCATGGCAAATCAGCGCCAATTCAAAACACGCCGCCGGCGACAAGCCATCGGTCGGGTAGTCGTGAATGATCGCCGCGTACTCGGCAATTCGCTTCTCGTATTGCTTGCCCTTGTGACCATGCAACGGTCGCGCGGCGACGTTCTGAACGGCGTCCTGCCCGTCGATCGAGCATTTGACGGTATAGCTCCCGGGCTCGATGTAGACGTGTATCGGCGCTTCCTGAAACGAAACGCTTCCGTCGCCAAAATCCCACTTCACGACCTTGCCTTTCGTCAGCGCGATGAACTGCACGGACGTCATCATCCGGCCTTCGAGCCCAAAGTCGTCGGCGATTTGCCAATTGAAATCCGGAACCAACGCTCCGTTCTTCGCTTCAACCGGCCCAATTTGTGCCACAGAATATCCCGCCATTGCGGCGACAGGAATCGGTGTGAATCCTCGATCGCCCGGCTTCTGCCAACCGGCCAGGCACGCGCCGTGCGCATTGAAAACATTGACGTATTCCACGCGATGCGGCCCGGCCTTCAGTTCCAGCTGCCGCTGATTCGCGGGCTTGCGCGTCTTCGCATTATGCCACCCCGGCCAATCGACCACGAGCTTTCCATCAACCCGCAGAAACGACGCGGCATACGCGTTGCTCTGAAATCCGTACGTCCCATCGACTGGAAAATCGACTGTCGCCGTCTGGACATAAATTCCTTTTTCCCACGATCCAAACGGATTGAAATTCACTTCCAGTTGCGGCCACAGCGCACGTCCCAACACCATCGGGCTTTTCTGAATCATCGCCTGAACTTCGTCCCAACTGTTCGGCGCCCCCTCGCCCAATTCGCGAACTTCCAGCACAACACCTGCGTCCGGCTCCAGCGGAAACGGCGGAGCCTTCGCGTTCGCATTCCCAAAATAAAGTTTATACAATCCCTTCTTCGGAGCATCAAAAGCAACAATCGCGTGATCGTCGAAGCCCGACGAAATCACAACCGATTTCACTTCCTTCCCCGCATCATTGACAACCCGAAAATCCGTCGCGCCACTGTTGCATTTGCCGAGCGTCGGCACCGTCGCATAAGCAATCGGACGGAGTCTCCCGCCCTGAACAACGTCGCTGACGATCAGCGTGCGACGAAGTGGCCAGGCATCGTTAAACCACGGTTCGGCGGTAAAGGAGTTTAGAGTCACCACACCGGCTGCAAGGAAAATGAAACGAGCGAATCGCAAAAGTCCACCCTCGGAATTGAGATTTAGGTTGCAGAACAGGGGCGAAGAACAGACTCGAACCCAGACAGTCTTCCTAGCAAAATACAGAATGCAACAACCGTATCCAATTCCACAAAAGCGTAGGTCCACCGATGTACTTTTGTTAGTTTAACGCACAACTGGCCGCGGAATTCTAAATGAACATCCGTTTTACACGCAACAAAAGGGGAAGCCGTATTCTTGAAGCTGAAGTGTAACTAGTTTTGGAAAATACTTATAAATCTCAGCAGAGCGCTCGATTTTACGATCGACTGTTTTCACCCAAATTAATCCCCCCGCCACAAACATCATCACGACACTCAAATGAATTTAAAATCGCGGGAACTTCATGGTCGCCTTTGCCGCGTACGCGCAATCGCCGTTAAATGACAAATAAGCCGTTTACTCAACTTCATCACCCGTGTTATCCAGCCCATCCGGCCCCAGCGACTTCAGCGTGTATTCCTTCCCTTCAACTGCGTACTTCCACGGTTTCCCCCACGGGTCTTCGCCGACGTCCACAACGTACGGTCCCGACCATTTCGGAACGCCGGGATCTTTGACAATGTCGGTAAGCGACTTGGGCAGAGCGCCTGTGTCTTCCTTGAATTGATCGACGCCTTTCTTGAGGTACGCCAAGGCCGCGCGAGCTTCGCGAATTTGATCGTTCTTCTCTTTGTCCTTGTCGTCCTGAGCGGATTTCTTCTTTTTGGCCCAGCGCTTTGGCGCTTCCGGATCGAGTCCCGCTTCGACGACTTTAATGTTGTCGAAGAAATAATTTCCCGGTGTCCAATACGCCCAGAGTTTCACGCGAATCCATTTCACATCGTCGCGCGTTCCTGTCGGGCTGAACGTCACCGACGTCGTCTTCCATTGCTTCGGCGCGGGAAAATCGAAGTCCCCTTTATACGTGATGCGGCGCAACGGCACGGTGATCGGCTTGCCTTTTTCGTCGGCAATTTCGGTCATCTGTTCCGTGTAGCCCTTAATAAAAATCTTCGGAGCACCGCCCGTGTCGGAACGGCAATCCGCGCTCAAGGTGTACTTCATGCCCGGCTTTATTTCGATGTACTCCGAATAATACGGCACGCCATCGTTGCCACCGACGGAATCGTAGCCCGGCGGCTGGCAGATTTTTGATGGCTTGGGCGGCGGCGGATTTTCGAGCTTCATTTCGTCGTAGCGCTTCAGAAAATCGTCGTTCGGAATGTTGGTGAAGAGCCGGATGTACTTGCCGCCGTCTGGCCGCTGCGTGTCCTTCTCCCAAAACATTGTCAACCCGTCGAGCTTGTCCCAATGCGCGGGGTACTTGTCGCCGTCTTCGAAGCCGGGATTCTTGACCAGATTGACCTCCCCGGCAACGAGCGCGGAGACACTCAAAGCCAGAACAAGCTGATAGCGATTTGATTGATGACGAATTAGAAAAAATGTTATCGAAAGATCTACCAAAAATCCCGAAAATATTTATTTCATCACACACAGAAAAGAATTTACAGAAACTGAAAGATATGTTGTGGAAAGAACTGGGAGGACAATAATATAAGCTGAATACATTTGTTAGAGCAACTAAAAAATAT
>JANXLS010000321.1 GCA_025355035.1 Planctomycetota bacterium
GCTCAGCCGTTCGGCGCAATGATAAAAATCCGTCACGCGAAAAAGCGCTATCGACAGCTGTTTGAACAGCCGCGGCCACATCGTCGGCAAGCCATGTCCGTTGTCTGAAACGGCCACCACGCTCAGCGCTTTTTGCACACCCCGCCGCAGGGCTTCAACCAGCAGTTCGTTCTCCAGATTCTCCAGTGTGCCGACCGTTCCGACGTACGTTTTGAGCAGTTCTTCCGGCGGATTATATTTGCCATCATCGCCGGTGAAGCCAGGCCGCGCGCGCGCCGTCGGCTTCGAGAATCAGCACTTCGGCGGGATTGTCCGCTGGCGTGCAGGCGGTCGTGGGCGTGAAGAGTTCCGCGTGGATCTGTTCGCCGGCCTGCACCAGCAAGCGCCCGGCCTGCGTGTGTGACAGCGCATTACCCAATGCCTGCGCGCGCCCGGCGGCGTCGCGATAGTCGTCGTCCGCCAACTCCTCCAGCACCTCGCGCTGCACGCGCGGTGTCAGGCTTTCGGCGGGCAAATGCAGCCGTTCATCGAGGGGGAAAAATCCCGGATTGAAGCTCCGGGAAGTACAGGTAGATGCGGGAGAATTCCACTTCGCCGCGAACCGTTTTCAGCTTGCGGCGCTTGTCTTTCTGGCGCTTGATCTGCAAATCTTCGGCGTTGTGCTTCCGGCGGAGTTTAGGCGCGGCCCGCTCCAGCGCAACGCGCCGAGCCTGCACCTCATCCGCCGCCGTCGCGCCGCCCTGTTGATGCAGCGCCCGTTTCATCAACGCGCGCGCCAAACAATCGCCGATGGCGGCGGAGTTGGCTTCAATCTGATTGAAATCCAAACCTTTTAGGCAGGGATCACGCTGTTCGATCATCTCCGCCAAAAACGGAACCAACTCCTGTGCCTGCGCCAACGCCGCCGGGGAAATCGATCGCCGAGCCATCGTTCACCTCCTGAAATCCCCCTTCAGTAGGTTTCGGCATTCCAGCGACGAAAATAACTCAAATGTTACAGTCCCCAGTGAACTGCATTTGCGTGTTGGGCTGTTCAAGATCGACGTACGGAGCCGCCGGAAACGCGGTGCGCGCCAGCGTCGTCTTGCCCACCTGGCGTGGCCCCACGATAAGCACTGCCGGAAACTGACGCGACAGATTCTTTAGGCGTACGGCATGAAGGCGATTCCACATAGGCCGTATATTAGAAGTAATCCTTCTAAAATCAAGCCTAATGTCGCCAAGAATCGAAGCGCCAATCGCGACCACTGTTTTTCAAACCAATCCTCCGATGCGCTATGCGAACGCTTCACTTTCCAGCATTTAACCCGCGTAAAAACGACACGATTTTCTCCACCATCTCCGAGCTCGGCATCGGCAGTTTCAGATACGCCTCGCCGGTTTTGGCATCGCGTTCGATCAGCGCGTTCGAATGGCTTTTCGCGGTGGGATTCGGTTTCAGGACTTGCGCCAAACCGTCCAGCAACGCGCGGCCGGCGTTGAGCAATCCGAGCAGGTCGTTGACGGCCGCGATGGGCGGTGTCTCGGTCTTGACTTCAGACTC
>JANXLS010000323.1 GCA_025355035.1 Planctomycetota bacterium
TGCGACTGATTGTCTTGGGCGACTCTCTCTCTGATTTCAGCCAGGTCCTCGCGGGTTAGACCGATCGTCGAGTTTTTCATTTCGGCGAGTTTAATCGTCGCCGGGTGATCCTTGCCGAGAATCAATTCGATCGCTTTCGGGTGGTACCCCGATAGATCCAGGAGATGTTTGAGCGGATGTTTGATGAGATCAGGCCGATCAAGAAGCAACCCCGCGTCTTTTGCGATGACAGCGGCTTCAGTACTTTCACGGGTGCCGAGCCCCTTGCATGTCCATGCCCCATTGGGCTGGAATGGATCGGTTGGGATGTTGACAACAAAGCCGGGTTTACCGGCGCGCTGGCGCGGGATCAGTTTCATCAGGTACCCTCCGACTTACTAGTACCATTTAGTACCGCCCCAGTCAAGGCCAAAAAGGCCATTTCTCCTATGTAATTTATGTTCCCGCCGCGAATCGAACGCGGAACCTGCGGATTAGAAATCCGCTGCTCTATCCAGTTGAGCTACGGGAACAGACTGGCTTTAACTCTTTACTCTGACACAAATAACGAAAATCATTAGACTTGCAGTGGCACTCCGAAAAAGTCTGTTGTACATAAAGTGCAACCTTTTGTTGTGCAACTGTTGTACAAAACTAATTTGATTCTCGCGGCAAAGCCGATGAAAAACAACTCGAAAGCCCTTAAAAAATGGATTTCGGCCAGGCCTCATTTTGCTCACGGGCGCCACACGTTCAACGTCAGTTTTAACGGTCCGCGCAACAACAAGCGCATCCAGGCGCGGACTTGGTACGAGTAAAAAAAAGTGGAGCGAATCTGCAACGACCTTGAACGTATTCTTAATAAAGCCTATTTTTGGGAGATCACCCACGCTGCGAAGGCATCCCAGCAAGGATAGCTGAAGATCGTCTGAACTCCATTTTACACTCTTGCTCAATCTCTCCACCAATTACAGTGGTATTCCTCCTACCATTCATTAAACTCTACCATCTGAATAATTGTCGCATTCGAGCGGATGATGGTCCGCCGCGCTCTTTCGTTAATAGGAACGATCTGAACAATCGTCAGCCCCTCTTCTCATGCCCAATCCCGCCATCCACATCTCCCTCGTCGCACCCGTTTTCAATGAAAAAGAGTGTATTGAGGATTTCATCAAAGAAGCGGACACGGAATTGAAGAAGCTCGGTCGCCCTTACGAAATCGTCTGCGCCGACGATCACTCCACCGACGGTTCCGACACCATCCTGATCGGCCTCAAAAAAACATATGCCGCTCTGCGCGTCATCCGCCTCACACAAAATCAAGGCCAGTCCGGCGCATTCGAAGCCGGCATTCAAGCGGCTCGAGGCCAGTACATCGTATTGATCGACGCCGACATGCAAAACGATCCTGCCGACATCGGAAAGCTCATCGCTGCGCTCGAAGCCCCCGACAAACCCGCGTGCGCCGCCGGTCGTCGCGCCAAACGCAAAGACAATTTCGTCCGCCGCGTCTCCTCCAAGATCGCGAACACCGTGCGCATCTGGCTGACAAAAGATCCCATCCGCGACACCGGTTGCAGCTTGAAAGCCTTTGACGCTCGCTACGCAAAACGCATCAAGATGTTCAAGGGAATGCACCGTTTTTTAACAACGCTCGTCCGCATGCAGGGCGGCACCATTGCCGAAGTAGATGTCAACCACCGATCGCGCCCGAAAGGCACACCGAAATACGGCCAGGGGCTCGGTCGAACCTTCACTGCCCTGCGCGACGCCTTCTCTGTCCGTTGGATGCAGAGCCGCTGCTTGAACTATGACGTCGACGAATTAGAGAAGTGAGAGCAACGAACTGTTGCTGTATTCTGCAACCATTCGAAGGCTTATTTCGCCCGTGTAACCAGCGCCTTCGCGCGAGCCGAATTGGGTCCATCCTTCGCTGCGATCACTTTCAGCGCTTCCAGCGCCACTGGCTTGTTCATCAGCCGCAGACTCTCCACCACCAGCAGCCCGCGCGTATCCGACGTCCCGCCGATATCGCGCAACAGATCCGACACCTTTGTCCTCACTTCACTCGACGGATTCTTCAGCGCCTGAGCCAATGCCTCGCGCGCCGCCCGCCCCATCGTCTTCAAATCTTCCGCAGCCTTCAGCCGCGTCGCGTACGACGAATCGTCCAATTTCGCGATTAACTCCGATTGCGCCTTTCGATCCGAATCCTTAAGGCCAGCATTGTTCAAATTCTCCAGCATGAACTTTACGACCGCCCCCGGGTCCGGATGCTTCACAAAATAAGCGATGCCGTCCGAACGCGCATCATAATCCGCCGATTCCAGCGCCAACCACGCCGCCTCTGGCGATTGGATCGACGGCGCGTACGTCCCGCTCGAAAGCGGCAGCGTATTGATCTCCCACGCCACAACACCCGCGTCCGGCGACAGCGAATAGACGCGCTTGCCATCCGGCGAACATACTAATCCGGTCGGCACGCCCGCAAGTTTGAACCGCCGCAATTCCAGCCCGGTCTCAATATCCCATTGCCGCACCGTATTGTCGTTCGCACCCGTGAAAACTGTGAACTCGTCCATCGCAAACACCGAACACGACACGTCACCTTCCAGCCCCGAAATCGATCGCACAACAGTTCCCGAATCCATTTTCCACAAGCGCAAAATCCCACCGCCTCGCGTCGTCGAAACCAGCGATCCATTCGGCGAAATCGCAACCGAAGCGGCCGTCCCGTCGTGGTTGGGAACCATCCGCAACTCTGCTCCGCGCACAGCATCCCACACGCGCGCCTTGACGTCGTTGGCTTCCGTGACAATGAACCGTCCATCCGGCGAATACGTGACCGCATCCGTAACGATGCCCTCAGTCGGCGGATCATCCGGGTATTTCTTGCCCGTCAGTGTGTAAAGTAATTTGCCTTCGGCGAAATCCCAGATGCGCAACGTCCCGACACTGTCGGTGCTGGCCACGCGCGAACCGTCCGGCGAACACGCAACCGCTCGAACATCGCCCGAATGCCCGGTGAATTTACGCGTATTTTTTCCTGTCTCCAAATTCCAAACCAGCACATCGTTTCCCGGCCCGGCCGTGAGAACTTCTTTTCCGTCCGCCGAAATATCGATCGCCGCCACCGGCCCGCCCGCGTCGACCGATTTCACGATTTTCAACGTGTTCGCTTCCAGCAGTTGAATCTGCCCACCGGCCCCCGCCACAACAATCTTCGCCCCGTCCGGAGACATCGCCATTTTTTCAGCGAGGTCCTTAAACGTGGCTGAATACTCGACCGCCCCTGGAGGCTTGCCGCGCGTCGGCGATGGAAGTTCGAGCTCCAAAGCACCCAGTCGCGCAACGGAGACGGTCACGAAACAAAATAAAAGTATCGAACGCATTCTGTGAGTTTATCACACCCCAGCCACCACATTAAATACACTTTTCAACGATTTTTCAAAAGCGCCGAGTGTACCACTGCTTTGCACGTACCCTTCCAAAGCCGTGCCCAATGCCCTGGGGACTTTTTCTCGCACATTCCCAAAAAGTCGTTTGCTAATAATCTGCCTTGAGTTTCAAATCCGTTCTCTTAGTCACTCTTAGCGATCAATGGAGTTTCCCCCATGAGCCTTCGTTCCGTCCTTCGCGCCGCCCCTCTGTTGTCTGCAGTACTCATTCTCTCCGGATGCGGCGAATCCACGCCGCCGTCGCCGAAGGTCACGGTTACCGAATTGCAGCGTCCCAGCGCTGCGGGAACAACCGCAGCAGTACCCAACACAACCGCGGACATGGTGGCTGCCATGGAGCAATTTGAAGTCAAACCCGACCCCGACAAATACCCTCAAGAAACGCCGCAGAAAGCCATGGAATCGCTCGCCAAAGCGCTTGAATCGAACGACCTCGCCTACCAAATCGCATGGCTGACGACTCCCGATTTCACGAACCGCATGATCGAAAAATACAAGACGATCAAAGCCTGCGTCGAAGCCAATCAGACTCCGGAAAAGGTAGCCGGTCGTAAAGCCCTTTTAGATACGATCCGTAAAATGCAGTCCGGAAACGTCACGAAGGAAGGGGAAGAGAACGGCACCAAATGGTTCACCTACCGCTTGGGCGAAGACCAGGTCGTTGAGTTCGAACTGCAAAAAAGCAAACGCTGGTGCTGGAACCCCAAAGCGCGTTCCGCAAAAAAATAGAGTTGAAATCCGTTCGTCTCTTCGCGCACGCGCCCCTTTTCGCTGCTGGAAAAAAATGGGCGCGACGCAATAATTCATCTCGCTCGTTCGACTCAAAAGTATGGCAGCTCATCCCACTGCCCTTGCCGGAGTATGAATTATGTCTAAAGCAGTCGTCGATCCGGAAGAGCTTCGTCGCTTCGCCTTCGATCTCAAGCGCTTCAACACCGAAATGCAGTCGCAGATTCAGACCATTCAACGCCGTTTCATCAAGCTCGGCGAAACGTGGCAGGATCAGGAACAGGCGAAGTTCGCCGACCAATTCGAAAAAATGATCGGCGCGCTCGGCAAGTTCGTCGACGCGTCCGATCAGCACATCCCCTTTCTGTTGCGCAAGGCTCAGAAAATTCAAGAGTATCTCGAATAGGATCCCGCACCCATGTGGCACAACAGCGCCCGCATCGATTCGCCGGAGATCATCAAGGAATTCCGGCGGCACTTCATCAAATACGGCGAGACCTGCCAGCAGGCGATCACCGGCATCCGCGCCGACGCCCGTAAGGTTTCGCAATGGCTTCAAATGGAGCAACTCCCCTTCTGGACCGCTGAACTGCGCAAAGCCGAAGAAAAGCGCCTGGACGCCCGGACCGTCCTCTCCATGGCCAAGAACAACGAAAACATTTACGGCAAGTCGAGCTGTATCGAAGAACGCAAGGAACTGCGCAAAGCCGAAGCGCGCAAGGAACACGCCGAACTGAAATTGCGCGCCGTCAAGAAATGGCTCTCGCTGATTGAACGCGAAATCGAAAACCAGATCGGCCCCGTCAACAATCTCGCCGCGACGCTCGACAATGGCATCCCGCGCGGCCTGGCGCAATTGGATCTATTGACCGAAAAGCTCGAAGAGTATTTCCGTCTCTCCGCCCCACAGTAACTCTTATTCGAGGCCCCGCACCGATGGCATACAGTCTCAGCGACAGTCAATCGCTCCTCAAAAAAGCAGCCAAAGATCTCGAAGGCCAATGGGCTCACGCCGGAAACGCGTGGAACGACAAAGCTCGTGAAGAATTCAACAAGGATCACCTCGAAGACATGCGCATCGCCGTCGCCAACGCCGGCCATGCCATGAGCAACATCGACCAGATCCTGCGCAAGATCATCAACGAGTGCAATTGATTTTCGAATGATAACAAGCGTTCCGCTCGCAACATGATGACACCAGACGACGACGCATTTCGTTCCAATGTTACTCTGCCACACGTGCCCCATCTATTGTATTGACAGCCCCGTTTTTAGCGCCCGATTCAGTCGGTGAGGAGAAGCATGGATCGTATACTCAATAAGCTCGGCAATTTAAAAACCCGGCTCGCGGATATCACGAAATCGCGCCGCGCCGCACTCAGCGGTCACGAGTCATTCGTTAAAAAAGCCGACGAGGATTTCAAGAAATTCAGCGAGCAATCCGAACGCGATCTCACCGCAGCGCTTGAAGTCAATCGTTCTGAATCCCAGCAGCGCCAGGAATGCATCGAAACGCGTTCCAAATCCCACGGCATGCGCGCGCGCAAGGCCGCCGCAAATCTGAAAGCCAAACTCGAAAAGCAGATCAATGACCGTAAGAACGCCTGGACCACCCGCCGCCAGCAGGCCCTCGATCAAGCCACCAAAACGCACGAAGCCAAACGCGCCGCATTCGAAGCCGACAGCGCCCAAAACATGCAGCGCGTGGAAGCCATGGGCGTCATGACCGTCGAACAGCGCGAGGACATCATCAAACTTGCGCGCAAGAACGGCGTCTCGCTCGACACCAAACGCGCCCGCGCGACGCAGCAGCCAGAAACAACCCTGACGCTCGATGCATTCGACAGCCACCTCGCCGCCCAACACGACGAGATTGAATCCGCGCGCAAAACAATCGGCGCACCGATTTCGGCCATGACCTGCATCGCCATTTCGCTTGCACTCTGTTTTGGTGCGTGGGGCTTTCTGTTTCGTTTCGACTATCGCAATCCGCTCGCCGCCGCCATCGTCATCGTCTTCGTCGTGCTCTGCGTCATCATCTACTCCGTTTTTTCCAACATTAAAGAACGCTCGGTCGCCATCTCCAACGACCTCTTCGACCGCGCAAATGAATCCTACGACCTGTACGAAATGTTGAAGGCCCGCGAGAACGATAATTACATGGCCGGCATCGCCGCGTTGGGATGCGAACGCGTCGAGAACACTCACGATGCCGAAGAGAAATCCCAGCAGCAAATGATGCTCGACAGCCAGCCGCTGCGCGACGCCATCTTCTTCCTCCAGGAACGCCGCGACAATCTCCTCGCCCGTGTTCAACAACGCCACGACAAGGCCCGCAAGGAACTCGCCGACCGTTCAACGCTCGCTGAAAACACTCTGCGCGATCAGCGCAACAAAACAGTGTCCGATCGCCGCTCCGAATTCATCTCCGGCAAAGCCTCGTCCGAAACCGAAAAAACGCAGACCCTCGAACGTCTTGCCGCTGAATGGAAGAGCGCGATCGCCGATTGTCAAACCTTCCTCGCCGATCTCAAACACGGTTTCAGCACCACCCATCCGCCGTGGAATGCACCGAACTACGCCTGTCGGCTGCCCGACGATTTCATCAAGGAAGTTCCAATCGGCTCCATCGGTCTGGACAGCAAAAACATCGCGCCCGACGCCGACGCTCCGTTTTCTGTGCCGGAATCAATCGCTTCAACGATCCCCGTCGTCCTCTCCTTCCCGCTCTGCGGTTCGCTCTACATCCGTTCCAGCATCGCCCGCCGCGACGATGCGATGAACATCGTATCCAGCACGATTCTGAACCTGCTGCGCTCTTTCCCGCCGGCGAAAACAAAACTGACGATCATCGATCCCATCGGACTTGGCCAGAACTTCGCCGGGCTGATGCATCTCGCTGACTACGACGAGACGCTCGTCAACGGCCGCATCTGGAGCGACGGCGCGCATATCGAACGCAAGCTCACTGAGCTCACCGAACACATGGAAAAGGTGATCCAAAAATTCCTGCGCAATCGCTATGCATAGATCGACGATTACAATATCGAAGCCGGCCAAATGGCCGAGCCCTATCGCTTCGTCGTCGTCGGCGACTTCCCGACCGGCTTCAGCGAAATGGCGCTCGAACGTCTGGCCAGCATCGTCAAAAGCGGCGTCCGCTGCGGCGTCTACACAGTCATCCTGCACAACAGCGCCCACAAGCTCCCGCCGAATTTGGATCTCCCGCAGCTCAAGAAAAACGGCATCGTCATCGCCGAACGCGGATCGGGTTTTGTCTTCGAAGAAGACACGCTTAACTTCCCTGCATTCAATTACGACGCATTGCCATCGAGCGCGCAAATCGACGTCATCGTCAACTCGATTGGCAAACAATGCCGCGAAGCCGCGCGCGTCCAAGTTCCATTCGAAACTGTGCTTCCGAAGGCCGACAATTACTGGCTCTCGAACTCCGACCTCAGCGTCCGCGTACCGCTTGGC
>JANXLS010000326.1 GCA_025355035.1 Planctomycetota bacterium
AAATCCCTGGTCGCGCGCCACAGCAATGATCTCGTTGATGCACTGTCGGACGCCCGGATGCCGTTCGAAATACGCGTCAATAATCTCCTGCGCCTGGCGCCGCCCGATCCCCAAAACCTTTGCCAATCCAAATGCCGATTGACCGTATAGAATGCCGAAATTCACGGCCTTCGCCTGAGTGCGCTGCTCGCGCGTGACATCGTTTTCAGAGACGCCATTCAACGTCGCCGCGACGGCCGTGTGAATGTCCACTCCTTTTGCAAAAGCATCCATCAGCGCTTTGTCCTGGCTGTAATGCGCGAGGATGCGCAGTTCGATCTGCGAATAATCCGCCGTCAGAATCGTCCAGTCATCATGGCCGGGTTTGAACGCAGTGCGGATCGAGCGCCCCAGCTCGCTGCGGATCGGAATGTTCTGTAAATTCGGATCGTTCGAACTCAGTCGACCCGTCTCGGCACCCGTCTGATGAAACGTCGTATGAATGCGTCCGGTCGAATGCAGTATCATCACCGGTAATGCGTCGACATAGGTGTTCTTCAGTTTCAACGTTCCGCGGAAATCGAGAATCTTCTGCGGCAGTTCGTGTTCTTTCGCGAGTTCCAACAATACTTCTTCGTTCGTTGAAGCCTGTCCCGTCGATGTCGTGTCTTTTGAAACCAGCCCCAGCTTCTCGAAGAGAATTCCGCCGAGTTGCTTGGGGCTGCTGATATTGAACTTCTCGCCCGCAATTGCGTAAATCACCGCTTCCTGCTCTGCGAGCTGCTTCTCCAAGCGCCCCGACATCGCGCGCAAAAATTCCGAATCAACGCGGATGCCCAGCCACTCCATGTCCGCCAACACGCTGATCAGCGGAAGTTCAATGTCGCGCAACAGCGGCTCTAGCCCGGCATCGCGAATCTTCGGCGCGAGACACTCCGAAAGCCGCCACGCAAAATCCGCGGAAACACACGCCTGCCGCCCCAAATCTTCGCCGCCCAACATCTCGTCTTCATTGCGCTTCTTCTTCGTGTTCAAAGCGGAATTCGACTTCTCAGCGCGAATGCCCAGATGCTCCAGCGACAATTCGTCGATCGTCAATTTCTGTGCCGCGGGTTCAAGCAACCAGCCCGCGATCAGCGTGTCAAACGCCACCCCGCGCAATTCAATTCCGTGATTGCGGAAGACCTGAATCTCGTGCTTTATGTCGTGTCCGATCTTCTGAACCGACGCATCTTCCACGCGCGAACGGAGCGTTGCAAGCACTCCTTTTTCATCGAGCGTCGCACAGCCCATCGGCCCGCGTATCGGCAGGTAATGCGCTTCTGCGTCCTTCCAACAAAATGCAAGCCCCACAATCTCCGACGCGCGCGGACTGACACTCGTCGTCTCAATACTGATCGAGAAACGCGGTTGCTTCGAAAACTCTGCAACGAACCCATGGAGCTTCACTTCGTCATCGACAATCGTATGCTTCATTTCGAGCCGAGCCGGTCCCGTCTGCGGCTGACTCGCGGCTTCAGCTGCAGCGGCAGTTTCGAATTGCGCGAGATGCTCCTGATCAAGGTCGCGCATGAACGACTTGAAGTCCAAGCGCTTCAACAATGGAGCGAGCTTCAACACTTCGGGCGGATTCAATCGCATCGATGTGAGATCGAAATTCAGCGGCACGTTCAAATCCAATCGCGCCAACTCGCGACATGCCCGGGCGCGCTCGGTCTGAGCGAACAGATACGCTTCGACGACTTTGACGCCCTTCGGCGGCTTAATCGGCTTGCGATCATCTTTATTTTCCTTAAATGACTCCGCTTCATGAGCCGTTGCAAACGCTAAAATCTCAGCCGCTCGATCCGCGAATTTCTGTTGATAAAATTCGAGCGCGGCATCCATCGTTCCATGTTCGGCCAATAGCTTGAGCGCCGTCTGTCCGCCTACGCCCGCAACGCCGGGAATGTTATCCACCGCGTCGCCCTGAAATCCCAGCCAATCGATAATCTGCGTCGGCTTCACACCCTTTACCGCGAACACAGTATCTTCGTCGAAAACAATGTCTTTCATCGGATCGTAAATCTCAACGCCCGCCTGAACGACCTGCATCAAATCCTTGTCGCCGGTGACGATCACCGATTTGATGCCCTGCTTGTGCGCCAGCATCGCCAGCGTCCCGATGACGTCGTCCGCTTCGAATCCTTCGATTTGAAACGATGGAATCCCATATCCCGCGCACAGCTCAAACGCTATATCGATCTGCGGTCGCAAGTCGTCCGGCATCGCATCGCGGTGGCTCTTGTATCCGGAAAACGAAGCCCCTAATTTCGCAGCGTATTCATCGTACCGAGCTTCGCGAGTGACCGGCCCATGCGGATCAAACACCGCCACCATGAAGTCCGGCTTGAAGCGATTGCGCAGCTTTCGAATCTCCATGCCAAACCCGAAAACGGCGTTGGTCGGCGTCTTGCGGTCGGCCGCCATCATGCTGCCGGGGCGTATCGCATGGTACGAGCGGTACAGCAGCGCGTGACCATCGATCAGGTATAAAGTTTGAGGTTTATCGGGCATTGTGAGGGTTGCCGGAAACAGCGAGCTAAAAACTAAATCAGCGAGCGCAAGCCAGACGCGCGCATTAAAAGTTGAAGGGATTGAAAAATACCGGGGTGGCTTTAAACGTCTAGACCGAACAAATCCGCGCGCTCATTATTGTTGGTAGGACGTGCGAACTGTACGGAATGTCTCTGGAATCTAATTCTTTTTCAGATTCCGTCAAGTTCTTTTACATGCGTTTGAATTTTAAAACACGGCCAGCGCGACGAGTTGCGAATCCTGGAGATATCGGCTAAGATATAAGTTTGTCACCCGGGAGTAGACGTATGGACTACAGAAAATTCATTGTTCGAAACCCAAAGATTTGCGGCGGAGTGCCTATCCTTAAGGGAACTCGTGTCCCGCGGAAAACTGTTCTTGCGAACATTACTGAGGGATTGAGCGACGAAGAAATTCTCGACTCGTATCCGTTGTTGAAATCCGAGCATTTGCGCGCAGCAGTCGTGTTTGCAGCAAAATCCGCGCAGGACGATATTCCGCAATACGGTACCGTCGCGCTGAGATGAAAATCAAAATCGACGAAAACCTGCCGCGTTCACGAAATCGTTCGGTATGAGAACATCGATTTGTGGCTCGGGTTTATCGTGAGCGTGACGGACTACAAGATTCGTGTTCGAAGACCCACTACTAAATAAGGAATCGCATGAGCCAGGATAAGAAGAAACCGAAAGCCTCCGCCGAACCGGAGATCATGGAAAAAATCGTTTCGCTGTGCAAACAGCGCGGCTTCGTCTTTCAGTCGTCTGAAATTTACGGCGGACTGAAGAGTTGCTACGACTACGGCCCGCTCGGCGCGGAGTTGAAGCGCAACGTCAAAGCCGAGTGGTGGCGCACGATGGTCCACGGTCGCGAAGACGTCGTCGGCCTCGATGCCAGCATCATCATGCACCCCAACGTCTGGCGCGCGAGCGGACATCTGGCCGGTTTCACCGACCCCATGATCGACTGCAAAGATTGCAAGGAACGCGGTCGCGCAGATAAATGGCCTGTGGTCGCGGAAGGCTCGGAAGTCGACTACAAGGTCATCGTGGATCACCAAAGCGGAAAGAAGGAATCGCGCAAGGGTGCTGTCGGTAAACTCGGCATCGTCTGCCCCAACTGCGGCAGCCCGAATTTGTCGGACATCCGCCGATTCAACATGATGTTCCGCACCTCGCTGGGCAGCGTCGATAACATCGAAGGCATCGCCAAAGCGCTGGAAGGCAAGACGCTCAGCGGCGACGATTTGAAAGCAGCGATCGCCGGCGCGATCGACGAGACCGCCGTCTACCTGCGTCCGGAAACCGCGCAGGCCATGTTCACGAATTTCTTGAATGTCCAAACCAGCATGCGCATGAAGCCGCCGTTCGGAATCGCGCAGCAGGGCAAGAGCTTCCGCAACGAAATCACGGTCGAACACTTCACGTTCCGGTCGTGCGAATTCGAACAGATGGAAATGGAATTCTTCGTCCCGCCGCCTCAGTACGCTGAAGAAGGCAAGGACGATATGTACTGGTACAATTACTGGTGCGAACAGCGCTTGAATTGGTACAGTTCGCTCGGCATCCGCAAAGAAAAGCTCCGCTTGCGCCCGCACGAAACCAGCGAACTGGCGCACTATGCCAAGGCGTGCAGCGATGTCGAATTCGATTACCCGTGGGGCTGGGGCGAACTCGAGGGCATCGCGCACCGTGGCGACTTCGATTTGAAGCAGCACGAAAAGCACAGCGGTAAAAAACTGACATTCTTCGATTCTCAGAAGAACGCGCATTACCATCCGTTCGTGATCGAACCGGCCGCCGGAGCCGATCGAACCGCGCTCGCATTTTTGATCGACGCCTACAACGAGGAACCGCCGCCGCCCGGAACAACCGAAGGTCGCACCGTGCTCAAGCTGCACCCGCGTTTGGCTCCGATCAAAGTCGCCGTCTTCCCGCTCGTCAAAAAAGACGGCATGCCCGAAATCGCGCGCAAAGTCATGGGCGAATTTCACAAGCACCAAGTCAACGCGTTTTACGACGAAAAGGACACCGTCGGGCGCCGCTATCGCCGTCAGGACGAATGCGGTACGCCCTATTGCATTACGGTCGACGGCCAAACCGCGCAAGACGGTTCCGTCACGATCCGCGACCGCGACACGATGCAGCAGGAACGCATCCAAATCGATGGAGCCGTCGAAGCCGTCCGCAAACGCCTGGCGGTCTAAAATAGGAGCATCGCCGTTCCCTCTCCTGTTTGGGAGAGGGCCGACGAGCGCTGCCCGTAACGCTCGCGGGGTGAGGGAAAGCGTGAGAATTCAGTTGCGCGCAAGTCAATGGATCGAAAAGTCCTCTACGACGCAACCCGTCGTATAGGACTTTTTTTTTACTGCGGTTTCATCGAAAAGTCAGCTGCCGCAAACAACCCGTTCGGCCCCGGTACGTGCAGCGAATTCAGCGCCATAAAATCGGTCAACACTTTTCCGCCGACCGCAACTTTATCAAGATTGATCACGCACTGCGTCGAATCGAGCGATTCAATATACGGCCGCCCTTTTCGAATCGCGTCGCCCATCGACTCCAATCCATACCGCGCCGCCATTGAACAGAACAGATTGAACGTAATCCGATTCGACGGCGCGTCGACGTTGCAAACAAATCGTACTTCAACCGCGAGAAACGCCTTTTTTCCTGAGATAAATGCTTTATCGCCATCGATGCGGATCTGTACGTCGCTGAGATGTTGTTCCAAAATTGGCTTCAAATTCGGAATGACTTCCGCTGTTTCCAACGTTAGCTTTGCCATAGGATAAAATCCAGTAGGTGAACTCGGAATTCCTCTTCAACCCGTTCCACCCGCATGGGTGGTCACCGCTGTTTTAATCGCACTCTCCTGTGCGTGCGGGGACTCTTCGAAGTCCGCGCTCAAGTCCGGAACTTTGATCATGCTTTCGGTCTTGATCTTCTCTTCAATATCCTCGATCAGCCGGATACTCTGCCGCGCTTTTCGGTCCAGCGTCACGACGGCGTCCGTCGCTTTGACTTCGATATCGTAAGCGATGTCCATCGCTTGCGCTCGCGCCACGAAATAAAATCCGAGCATGATCAGCGACACGACCAGCGCAAATGAAACGCAGTACGCTCCGTCCCCAATCCCCGTCACCATGTAATCGAGTGCAAGATCCGCCCCGTCGCGTTGAACCGCATCGGCCTGCTTGATCAGATTCGTTGCCAATCCCAATAATCCCAGAAACGGCGCAATCGCAGCAATCCATCCCAGCGCTCGCGTTCGGCGCAACAACACATATTTTACCAGTGCCGTTTCGCTGCGCACGGACGTTTCAAGTTGGCTCAACGGAGCACCGTGCCGAATCAACGCCGCCAGCAACACACGTGAGAGCGACGATCGTTTCTCCCGGCAAAGTGCAAGGCCTGCATCAATTCCTTTCGTATCCGCCACATGCACGACATCCTTTTCGAATTCCTGCGGCAGATGTTTTTTGCGTGTCAGAAACGCGAATTGCGCCACTCCAGTAATCGTCCCGACCAACAGAATCATCGCCAGCGCCCACATTGTCATTCCGCCGCGATTGAGCGTTGCATTGACCTCTGCGAATAGGGACATCGGCGCGGCAGTTTGTCCAGTAGCCGCTTCTTCGGCACAGACAAACGTCGTTAAACAAAGTACCGCCAAAATAAACCATGAGCGAAGGCTTCGCGCGCGAGAGCGCGAGCAAGGCAAAGAGAGGTGTCGTTGGATAGCGTCCATAGCGTCGAAGATTACCTACACCGAGTCATTGTGAGCACACCCGCTTATCGCTTCGCTTCCATAAAATCCTCAGCGACGCCCTTTAGCAGCCGTTTGATGTTCAACATCTTTTCAACTTCCTTCACTTGTCCGCCACCCAATGCCGAAATGTAAAACACATCGGTGACGAGCCCCTGATTCGTCGATATCTTCGCGAAATGAATATCGCAGCTTAAATCCGCCAGCGCCCGGCTGAGG
>JANXLS010000333.1 GCA_025355035.1 Planctomycetota bacterium
ACGAACAGCGGCGAGGCGACGTATCCGCGGTCGAAGGGGTTCTTCTGCTTGTCGACAACCAGTTCGTCTTCGCTCCAGTCGGTGTTGAATTGATAGGCTGCGGTCAACTTGCCGCTGTCCGTGCTTTCCGGAATTTTAAAGGCTCGGAAGCCGATGGTTTCCTTGTTGTTTTTGGGGTATCCAACGCGCGCGAAGATGGTGTTGTTTTCGACAATGGGTGTTTGCACGGAGTCGCCGAAGACGCCCTGATCCCAGATGACTTTGCCGTCGCGGACACGGGTGAAAAATCCCCATTGAAACGCTGCGACGAGATCGTTTCCGGATTGCAGTTTGAAAAGTGATCCGTAGGTGTTGAATGCTTTGGCCGGGTTGCTCCACAGGAGAGCACCGGATTCCACGTCGTATCCGCGCATCTCATTGGCCCAGACGACGAAGACGTTGCCGCACAAAATCGGGCTGGCGAAATTGCCGTGCTCACTCCCGCTGCCTTTTGCGCGGTGAATCCATTTGCGATTTCCGTCGAGGTCGTAACACACGCTGACGCCCGTCGTAAAAAAGGCGCAGACGTGTTTTCCATCGCTAACCGGCGTCGGGCCGCTAAAGCCAAAGACGGCCTGGCCCCAATAACGCTCGAAGACTTTCTCGGGCTTCTTGACGTCGGCTGCTTTTTGCGCTTCGAGGATGGCCTTTTCGACGGCGATCTGTTGATCGAGGATTTTCTTTTCGATGGCGCGTTTCTTCAACGCGGCTTTGGAAATGGAGAACGCCGCAGTGGGTGCGTCGGGCATCTGAGCGTTGAGCGCTTCGACCAATTCCGCGTTGGCTTTGACCATTTCGTCCGATGCCGCGACCAATTGCGGAATGACGGGTTCGAGATGCGCGGCGAACATCGGATTGGACTTGCGATCGGCCTCGGAATAGCCCTCGAATTCAGGATTCGAACGGATCCACAGGACGCGGCCGCTCGCTTTGTCGATACACACGAGGTCAGAGACTTCCGTCGTGATGTAGATGCGGGAGCCAACGATGATGGGGCACGAGACGCCGGTGTCGGGAAGGGGCGTCATCCAGAGGATGCCCTTGGTCTCGTACGTCGCGCCGTTTTTCTTGCGCTCCCACGCAATTGGCGGAGTTGCACCGGGATAGCGTCCGCTGCCGTCACCGCGCCATCCTACTGGATGTTCGGGTGAGGGCTGAACCTCCGGGGAACCCAATGCGCTTTCGCCAGCACTGACTGCTCCGAACACCATGCTGCCGGCCAACGATGTTGCGAAAAACAACCGTACGATGGGATTCATGAGGTACTCCAGGTTTTTGCGATAAAGCGTTTGAACTGAACGGTGTATTTTTTTCGTCCGAAACATTTTACTGACGCGGGCCGATGCAATAGAGCTTATCGTTCGTGCGCATGTACATTTCGCGACCGGCGAAGACAGGCGATGCGCCGCAGCCGCTCGGCAAGACATTCTTTGCGATCTGCTTGGCTTCGCGCGTGGGTTCGAACACGATCGTAACCCCGGCGTTTGAGGTATAGAAAACGAAATTGCCGGCCTGCGTGAGGCTCGAATACGCGATCGGCGTATTCGATTCGCTTTCGCCGAAAAGCTTTCGAGCATCAATGAGCGGCGTGAGTTCGCCCTTGGCGTTCTGGTCGAAGGCGTAGAGTTCGCCTTTTCCTGTGGCGGTGAACAACACGCCGTCGTGCAGCAGTGGCGAACCGAAGACTTCGTTGGTTATCGCAGCGGTCCAAAGTTCCTTCGCCTTACCTGCGGCGGTGAGGTGAACGGCATTCAGCGCGCGCTCGCCGTAATAGAGAGTACCGTTCGACATCACTGGAGTGGTGTGCAACGCCGCGCCAATTCCCGACGCCAACAGTTTGCCGTCGCTGACACGCACGACATCGCCGCCGCCCGTGATGATGAGTTCCACGCCGTCGATTTTGACCGCTGTCGGCGTGCCATAAACGGAAGGGGCTTCGGCATTCATCCACAGTTGTTTGCCTGTTGTGGCATCGAAGGCGTACAGGTTGGTCATGTGAACGATGAGTTTTCCACTGCACAGAATGGGCGAGGCGCTGCGGCCATAACCGGTATTCTGTTCAGCGTCGATAAACGCATTCCAAAGCGTTTTGCCATTCAGATCGATGGCGAGAACCATGCCGTTTGCCAGGACAACGTAAACCGCCTTTCCGTCCGTAATCGGAGTGGCGGCCATCATGCCGGCCCCATCTTTCGGCGGCTCATATTCCGCGGCGATCTGGCGCTTCTTTTCATCGATTTGGGTTAAGAGTGCAGGCGCGATCTCGAGTTTCCAGCGAATGTTCCCGTTCGTGCAATCGAGGCAAAGCAATAGATTCGGTTCAGCTGTGACGATCACATCTTTACCTGTGAGAATGGGCGAGGCGAAACTTTTGCCGATCGGCACGCTCCACCGGATATTCAATCCTGTCTTCTCGGACCATTCCGTCAGCGGCGATGCACCCGGGAACTGCCCTGATCCATCGCCCCGAAATCCGAAAGGATGTTCAGGCGTCGGTCGAAAATCGACCGATCCGAACACCGGTTCAGCGGCTTGATTCAGACCGACTGCGAGCGCGAGGCAAGCAAACCGAAGGACATGTTTGAGATCGAACGGGATCAAAAAGCCTCCGGTCAAGCGGGCGGCATGTGAACGTGCGCGTGAGGTGCTTCTTTCAGAAGTACACCGATTGCAAGGAGTTGGTTCAAATTTAACGGCTAAGATCTTAGATGGAAAGCCGTTCCATGAGGAACAATCACCTGGTGTGGAGAGGCATATCGTGCGATTGTGGGAACGATATGGGAATTGGGATTGCAGTCATAGTGAGGTGAATCACTCTGTATGACGATTTGTCTTGGGTCTTTTGAAAGTGCTCTTCGTTGCTGGCTCCGTCACAGGTTATACAAACATGCTCCGTCGCCAGACGCCTCGATCACGTTCAAAATACCCGGCGTCAAATCATCATCCAGAGTGATTCACCACACTAGA
>JANXLS010000357.1 GCA_025355035.1 Planctomycetota bacterium
GGCTCCGAAATCACAAAAGAAAGTGCAACCGTCGAAAACAATCAAAAATAGTGTGGTGATTCACACAGATTGACGTTTTATCCGCCCCGTTCAATAGGCAACCCCGCCGCAATCCATTCCGCCATCCCGCCGCTGACATTCACAATATTCTTCCAGCCGTTCTCCACCAACGCGCGGCTGGCATGGACGGAACGAATCCCGTGCTCGCAAACAATCAGAATCGCCTGCTCCGATTCACGTGGAATCTCCGCATGACGCACATTGAGCTCTTGAATCGGCAGAAGATATGCACCGTTTATATGGTGTGAAACATACTCCGGCCGAGTTCTAACATCAAAAACCCGCGCCGTTCCAAAGGCCAGCATTTCCGCCGCGACCTTCGGACTGACCGATTCAAAATCCTTGTTTTCGTTCCCAATCATGCGAATTTACCAAAATTTAAAAATATCAAACACAAATTCAAAAAATCTTCTGCAAACAAGGTCCTGCGGCGTATTATCTCTGGGCTTGTGCACATTGGATGACTCTAATCCACAGGGGAATGTGCCTCAAGACCGAAATAAACGAAGGATCTTTCCGTTTCGATTGATTTGTTCGCAAGTTTGCGTCGGAAAATTCGTTTAGTAAGGTAATAGATGAATTAGCTTGTGCACAATTTACCTGATTCGAAAGTAAGCCACGGGCTGATTTTAAGCAGAGTTTAAAGAGCGCTGCGAAATAAAATTTAATTTGATGGCAGTAAAAGTCAAATGAAGTGCGACATTTCAGTGGGGCGGAAAAGTATCGTATCCTCGCTGATCAAAATTTGAATCTGATTGTACTGAGATTTCAAGGGGGAAGTATGGTTCGAATCAATCGTTTCTCGTCGCTAGCATGCGCGCTTGTGATGGCCTTCGCGGCCACGCACATGATTGCCGCCGACTACGCCGTCCCGGACAAAGCCAAGGCCTTGGAAGCAGTCAAAGCCATGGTAGCCGACGCTGCAAAATCCGGCAAAAAAGTGGACCTCTGGGTCACCCTCGGGACCGAAGTAAAGACCCGCTTGGTTAAATCCGACGACAAAGTTCTGACAGTTGTGTGGGAAGGCAACGAATTCCCCATAAAATGGGAAAAACTTCCGCAGGAGCAGATCGCAAAGATCGCCAAGGGTTGTTCCAAAGACGACAACAAGCTTGGCTTGGTCGGACTCGATTTTTGTCTCGCCACGTCGCAACTTGATAAAGCCGACGACTTCATTTCAGTGGTTGCTGGAGAAAATAAAACATACGGCCCGGAACTCAAGTCGCGCATCAAGGCGCTCAGTGACATCCGCGACGCAGCCAAAGCCGCCGCGAACCCCGCGCCCGCTGCTGCCGTTGCTGCTGGCGGAAAAGACAAAGACGAACCGCAATCGTACAAATCCCCCGACAAGATCGCGTTTCGCCCGTCCGAATTCGGTAGCCTGACACCGATCAAGGATGTTGCCGCCGCAGTTGACAATGTGATTGAAATAAGCTTGGCTGAACAAGGGATACGCCCTGAACCTATTTGCGATGACGCAGCATTTTTGCGCCGCGTTCACCTCGATATCACCGGCGAAATTCCAACGCCCGAAGAAGTGATCAAGTTTTTTGGTGAAAGTGGTACCGCCAAGCGCGCTCGGGTTATCGACGAATTGATGAAGCGCCCGGAATATGCCGATCATTGGGCAACCTTCTGGAGCGTATTGCTGGTGGGTCGAAAGACACGCGAAGAACCCGATGTAAAGCCGCATTATTTCCGATCGTGGATGCGCGAAGAGTTGGCAAAGAATGAGAAGTTCGACAAGATCGTCACGTCAATTTTGACGGCTACGGGCGAGAATGACAAAGATGGTCCCGCAAACTACCTGACATTCCACATGAATGACACGTTGCCGATCACGGTTGGCCACATTTCGCAGACGTTTTTGGGTGCTCGTATCGCCTGTGCGCAGTGCCACGATCATCCGTTCGACAAGTGGACGCAACAAGATTTCTGGGGCTTCTGTGGCTTCCTGGCCAATACTCGCAGCGAACGCAAAGAACTGCGTGAAGATCCAAAAGATCCGCAGAAGATCACGCGCTCGTGGCACATTCTCGTCGACACCGATCAGCGCAACGGCGGAGCGAAGTACGATCCGCCGCAACCCGAACTGAAGTTGCCGCCAAAGGTTCTCGACGGTCCCGTTTTCAACGCAAGCGTCGGCCGCCCGTTGGCAACTGACGGTAGCAAGGGAAAGAAGGGTAAGGCTCCTGAACCGTCAAAAATGGACAAGTCGATGGCTGACAACGCCATGGATAAGGGAATGGCCGATAAGAGCATGCAGGACAAGTCCATGGGTGATAAGGGCAAGGCCATGGCCTCCAAAGATAAGTCAATGGACAAGTCAATGGACAAGAGCATGGACATGGCTTCGATGATGGCCATGGACGACGCCAGCATGATGAGTTCCGTTGCGGGTAGCTCGGGTCAGATGGGTACTATTTACCGCAAGGCATTTGCAGCCTGGGTCACCAGCCCGAAAAACGAAAAGTTCAACATGTCCTGCGTCAACCGAATCTGGCGCAATTTGTTCGGCTACGGCTTGGTAGAACCCGTTGATGACATCCGCCCTAAGAATCCTGCCGTGTACCCTGAAGTGATCAAGATTCTCGCTGACGACTTCAACGCGTCGGGACGCGACATGCAACGATTGCTGGCGGTCATCGCCAACACTCGCGCTTATCAACGATCGTCCATCGGTACGCAGCAGAAGGTTGATCGTATGAAGCAGGTTCGCAGTTTTGCTCGCGCTGAAGTTCGCCCGATGACGCCGGAAGAATTGTTCATGGCGATCATCAAGGCCACCGGTGGTGAGGAAAAAGCGAAGACGATGGAAGAAGGCATTCGCAAACGAGATGCAAATTCCGGATACGGTGGCAAGGATATGGGGATGGGCGGCGAAGTGGGTGAATTGACCACGTTAATGAACCGCTTCATTGGAACGTCGACCGCCGAAGATCGTGCCGGCAAATTGCAGTTCGAAGGCACCGTGGCACAAGCTTTGATGATGATGCACTCCAATTTTATGCTCAACTATATCAAATCGGGAGTGAAGCGTTATAAGGGTGAAACGACGTGGTTGTTTGCTACCACATTGGGCAGACCGCCTACGCCAGAAGAAGCAGGTGCGTTCAACACGATGGTGTCCGATCCGGAAGGCATGATGTGGGTTTTAATGAATTCGTCCGAGTTTGTAACAATTCATTAAAAAATGGAATTGTACGGAGTACGTGAATTTAGAAGGTTGGGTTCAAGGTTAAGGTTGAAGGTTTAGGAAACGCTTGAAGTTTGGTTTGGGACTTTGATTTTAGGCTGGTGTGCCTTCAATCTTTTACCTGAACCTAAAGAACTCAAGAACCATTTTTAGGAGACTGCTCGCATGAAACACCAGCCGATCCAATGCTCAGGTCCTGTGTCCCGCCGCGGATTGATCAAGTCCACGATGGCCGCATCCTTGGGTTACGTCCTCGGACGACATTACATACCGTCAGCGTGGGCTGCGGACAACAAAAAGAAGGATAAATCATCTGATACGGGCTCCCCGAACGATAAGCCGGCGAGCGGTCCAGCTCCGGAATACGTCGTTTCCAAGGGCAAGGCCCAGCGCGTAATTCTCTGTTGGATGGGTGGCGGACCTAGCCATCTCGACACATTCGATCCGAAGCCAGGTACAAAGCAGTCAGGTGGCTTCGAAAAGGGCGTTCAGGCGGCTGACGGTCTCCTGATCTCCGAAAAACTCCCGAAGCTCGCCAAGGCTGGTGGCAAGTACATGTGCGTCATGCGCGGCGTTCACAGCAAGGAAGGCGATCACGGTCAAGCCAGCCACGTCATGCACACCGGCTATCGCGAACAAGCGGGTGTCGCATTCCCAAGTCTCGGCTCGATCGTCTGTGCCGAAGCCAAAGACGGCCCGCAGAGTGAATTGCCTGGCTATGTGGCAATCAACGGTGGTGGTTACGGCCCCGGTTTCTACGGTGCTTCCTACGCTCCGTTCTCGATCGGCGCGGGTCAAGCCATCCCTGATTTGCACCCTGCGACCGGCGCGAAGAACATGGCTCAACGCCGCCAGTTGCTTGACGGTCTCGACAAGTATTATGGTGGCCGCACTGGCGCTCCGCTGGCAATTGAACATCAGAAGACGTACGATCGCGCCATCAAGTTGGCCAATTCTCCGCTCGCCAAGTTGTTCGAGACGGTCAAGGGCGACAAGTCCGAATCCTATGGTACCAGCGGTTTCGCGAAGGCATGCTACGTCGCAAAGAACTTGGTTGCCAAAGGTGGTGTGAAGTTTGTAGAAATCGATCGCGGCGGCTGGGATAACCACGTCAACGTCGACGAAGCAACGCGCAAGAATTGCGAAGACCTCGACAACCCGATGGCCAAAATGGTTGAAGATCTTGCCGCCGAAGGCTTGCTCTCCAGCACTTTGATCATTTGGATGGGTGAATTCGGTCGAACGCCCGATATCAACGCCAACGCGGGTCGCGATCATTATCCTCGCTGCTATGCCACGATGCTCCTCGGTGGTGGTGTCAAAGGTGGACAGTTCGTCGGCAAGTCGAATGCCACGGGTCACGAACCGGAAGTCGGAATCTCGGTTCCGGACATGTTCGCGACGATCTGCGAAGTCTGCGGTATCGATTCGACGAAGGTGCGCGAATCAGCCGACGGTCGACCGATTCAGGTTGCCGATCGCGGTTCGAAGCCAGTCCCGGGCGTATTCGGTGCCTAACATAAACGTCAACTGAATTCAAAAAACGGTGTACATGACCAGGGGTTTCTTTTCCCCTGGTTTTTTTTTGAATAATGAAATGGGTATTTTCGTTGTATACTGAAGTTGATTACATGAACATTTGATTGGGGGTCATCATGCGTTTACTCTCGCTCGTTCTCACCCTAGTGTGTCTCCTCGCTGCCGGACACAGTCATGCGGCCGCCGCCCTCACACCGGATGAGCAAAAATCCCAATCAGAATTTGATAAGGCGTACCGTGTTCCGGATAAAGATGCTCGCAAAAATGCTCTGACGATCCTCGAAGGAGCGAAGCATTCCAGTTCATGGCAGAAATTGATGTCGGTCGCAACCAGCGACCCGGAAGCAGAAGTTCGATTGGCCGCCGTCACCGCTCTGGCCAAAGCGCCCGCGCGTGATAGCAGTGTTGAGCGCATGTTGGTTTCACTGTATTCAAATTTGAAATTCAACGATTTCGACTCCCGATTGAATTACGCGAAAGCGATGGCTCCAAGCGCGTTCAAATTTAATATCATTGCGTTACTCACCGAACAGATTTCCAAAATGCGCTACCCCGACGTTCCGAAATTGACGCAAACGGGCAACGGCCAGTCAAACATCACGGCAGTTAAAACCGCACAAAAGACGCGAAAAGAATTCGAAGAAATTCTCGAAGCGTTCAACGCCATCGCTCAAAGCGAGGTCACGTCACCGACAAAGGACTCGCCGCTCAATTTGACCAAATGGTTTCAGGCCAATGCGGGGAAACTCTCTGCCGCGGATAAAGAACTCGCGGACAAGAACAAAAAAGAAGATGCCGAAGCCGCCAAAGCGGCTGCCGACGCAGCTAAAGCCGCGAAATAGCCAAACGTTTTTCTCGTTTGAACTGCGAGGCAATTCCGTTTTATCCATGAAAATCGAATCCCTTGCCGTTCAACCGCCTCCGCCCGAAACCCCGCCGCTGCGCTATTTCATAGCGGATTTGCATCTCGACGGAACCGACTCCCCGCGCGCCGATCGCTTCCGATCGTTCCTTAAACAAATCGCCGATTGCGTTTCGGCGGGACCCGTTGAATTGTACATCATCGGAGATTTGTTTGAATTCTGGTACGAATTCAAATCGCAGCTATTCGAGCTATACAAGAAAGATTTGGATGCGCTCGAAGCAGCGTGGAAAGCTGGCGTCAAGATTTTTCTGTTTTATGGAAATCGTGATTTTGCGTACGGCAATTATGTTTTGAAACGCTTCGGGGCTACAGTCTTCGGCGACGGTGAAAAGATTGTACTCAGTGATCACCGCCGCGCGTGGCTTGAGCACGGCGACCTGCTCTGCACTGCGGATACACGTTATTTGAAATTCCGCAAACGCATCCGAAGCCGTCCCGTGCGCTGGCTGTTCTGGCTGATGCCGTGGAGCGTCGCAAAATACATGATTGCACGCATCCGAACAAAAACGTCTGCGGATAAAAACAAAAAATCGGCGGCCGTTTTCGGAATCGACTTGATCGCGGCGCGAAAGCGCGTCGAGGAAAACACCAGCGAAGTATTAATCTGCGGACACACGCACTGCTATCAAACTGAGGATCTCGGCGCCGGGAAGTGCCTGATCGTGCTACCGCCGTGGTGCGAACTTTCAGCGGGATACGTGGATGACGGCCGTCAACTTAAATCATTCGAAGTCAGCTGACGCCTTTCCCGCGCACGACCTCGGCAATGTTCTTCACCGTCCTGAATTTCTTGATGCTGAATTCATCGTCGCCGAGTTGAATTCCGAAGACTTCTTCGAGACCGATCACGATTTCCATGAGTTGAACAGATTCAACGTTCCATTTCGCAATCAAATCATCTTCGTCGCCAACTTCGTTGGGTTGAGCCGATAGCATCAGACGATCCACGATCATGACTTTTATCCGGTCTTCAATTCGTTCGGCAGGCACCTTGAATTCCTCCACTCAATTCATTCGCGTTTGGATGGCCCCGGCAACATCTTTCTGTACTGTTAACACCGCAGAAAGTTATGCGCCACATTGTTTCTATTGTTTGTCGATGAAGGTGACACGAAGTTTTAATTCGCTGCCGTCAAAATGGGCGGTGCTCCCAGCGCAACCGTGATCAACGTCGCCAATCCAATCAGCGGATCTCCAGTGTTCGGGAATGGATCGTCACGAAAAATCTTCCTTCGCCAAAACCACTTCGCGCTTCGAACCGATGTTCACCAGTAGTGCGAGCAGAATAAACGACCCGATCATTGAACTCCCGCCGTACGACACGAACGGAAGAGTCAATCCCGTCGTCGGAATCAACCCCATCGTCACACACGTGTTGATCAAAACCTGCGAACAGAAGATCGTGACACACCCGACTGCAATCAATCGACCGGCCGGTTCACGCGTCCGCGCGGCGATGCCCAAGCCGCTGATCGCCGCGATAAAAACGAGCGCCAGCAACAGTCCCGCCGTTATGAACCCACCTTCCTCAGCGACAACCGCGAAAATAAAATCCGTGTGTTTCTCTGGCAAATTCTGACTCGCCTGGCCCAACCCCTTCCCAAACAATCCGCCCGAACCGATAGCCGTTTGCGACAGCAGTTGCTGCCACGCCGCACCGTGTTGATGCTGCTGAGGATTTAACCACGCGTTGATCCGGTCCTGTTGAAACGAGCGCATCGTCGTGAAGAACATCACGATAAATGCGCTTGCCCCGGCGAAACAAGTGAGAGCAAGATGCCACAGTTTTGCGCCGGCAACAAAAAGCATCACCAAAATAACCGGCGCAAACGCCATCGCCCCGCCCAGGTACGGTTGCTTCAAAATCAAAAGCAGCGGAATGGTCGCCAGCACAAACGGAGCGATAAGCCCCTTCAGCGTTTTATAGCTATCGCGATACATCAGGTAATACGCGAGCGTAATGATGAGAACCGGCTTAGCCAATTCGCTCGGCTCGAATTTGAAGAAATAAAGATCGTACCAACAATGCGCGCCCTTGATTGGCCGTGTGAAAAACACACCAATCAACAGCGCGACAATTCCCGCGTACAGTTGCGGCGCAAAACGCAAAATAGTCATGTAATGAACGCGTTGAATCGCAACAAATATCAGCAACCCAATACCAACATAGGCCGCTTGTTTTGTGCCGTAACTCGCCCCACCGCCCGGCAGATTCTGCGCTGCACTCGTGACGTAAATGATGCTCAACAGCGCAACAAGCCCCACGCTGATCAGCAGGATGACGTCCACATGCGGCAGGCGAATCACCGATGAGGGCTGTGCACGAAATGTATCGGCCATCGACTTCTCCTGATGCTGGCCTGTAAAACAATAAACTGCAGAATTGCTTGTGTCTTTCTACAGTTTATTGTTGAACAGGCCCTAATTCCCGGCGACGGCCGTCTGCGCCTTAGGACTCGTTTTCGTTCCATAGAATTCGCGCAACATTTTGTACGCAACCGGCCCGGCCACCGCCCCGCCGTGACCTGCTTCTTCTAACATCACCGCAAACGCGTAGCGCGGATTTTCCGCCGGAAAATAGCCTGCAAACCAAGCGTGAGGAACCGCACCTTTTTTGTGCTCAGCGGTACTCGTCTTCCCGGCGACGCGCACCGGCAATTCGCCGTTCGAATGAAACGCCGTGTAACATGTTCCCCGCTCGCCGGGCGTTCCCGTGTTGACGCATTCATCCAGTCCCTGACGAACAATGTTGAGACTTCTCGCACTGAGTCCCAGTGAAACCGGAGCGTTCGTCGGAGCCTCGAGGCGAATCCGCGGCGTAACCACATTCCCGCCGTTTGCCATTGCCGCCATCAACACAGTGGCTTGGATGACCGTCGAATTCATCTCGCCTTGTCCGATCGCCAATTGAAAATCGTTGCCGCGCGTCCAGGGACGAACGGACTTGCCTTGCTGCGTCGTCTTGATCCGATAGTCGCGATCCGGATAAATGCCGTTCTTTTCAAACGGAAGATCGATTCCCGTTTTTTTTCCGAATATCAATTTTGCAAACGGGCCCAGATTCTCAACTCCAACGCGCGCGCCGACTTGATGCGACATCACGTTGCAGGAGCAGCGCAGACACTTGTACACATTGACCGTCCCGTGCGCGTGATTTCCGTCGCAATGAAAAATCTGTCCACCTTCTTTGATAAAGCCCGGGCATTGAAACGTTTCATCCGGTGTCAACTGTCCGCGCTCAAGTGCGACCGCCATGACGATCGATTTCATGATCGACCCCAGCGCATACTCGCCATCAATCGTGCGATTCAGCAGCGGCTTGTTCGGATCGTTCGCAAGCACCGCGAGTTGCTCCTGCCGTTTCGCTCCGGTACGCGGCGGAGTGAATACGTTCGGATCGAACACCGGATTGCTGGCCATAGCGAGCACCGAACCATCGTTGATGTCCATAACGATGATTCCGCCCGGGCGCTCCTGCGACTGCAGCGCCACTTCCGCTGCTTCCTGCCATGCGTTTGAAATCGTCAGGACCAGCGGTTTCTCGCTGCGCGGCTCGACCTCGTTTTGATATGAAACAGGCATCGAGAAATCATGATATTCCGCTTCCGAAAACCGCAGCGTGTGTTTGCCGCGCAACTGCTCGTTGTAAAACCGCTCAACACCCATTTCACCAATAGTTCGATTTCCCAGTGAATTGCGAGCCGCGGACATCGGCAGTCCGACGCCGAGCCAAAGCATTTCGGAATCGTTGAGTTTCAACCGCGGAGGCCGTTGAATCCATTTTAATTGCTCCGCCATGCCCATTCGCGCGACCGTTTCGCGTTCGTCCGGACGCAGCTTCATCATCAAGCGATACAGGTGGCCGAGGTCGTCAATTTCGCGCGGATCGTCGCCGAATAGTTCAGCCAGTGTTGACGCCTGCGTTGACGTCAGTTTGTCGCGCGTCGCCGTCCACGCCTTCGTTCGTGCATCGAAACTTTCAAGCAGCACACCGTATTGCCGCAATTGCGATTCTTCCGGCTCGGTCATGTCGTTCACACATCCCAGCACGGAACATGCAAACGTTCCGCGAGGGTACACGCGACGCGTTGAAAGTGTGCAGACCAATCCGGGAAAGGGCGGCTCGGTCAAATCGCTGATCTTCGCAGCGTCTCTTCCATACAGCAGTACACCATTGTGAAAACCATCTTCGTGCGTCGCTTTCAATTGCAACCACACGTCTTCGCCGACACCCTGCGCGATGGTTTGCGTTGAACTGAGCGACGCCCATTTGCGAGCCACGTTATCCATCGCCGTAAATACGCCGTGAGCGAGATCAATCCGATCGTATTTAAGCGCATCGGCAAGTCTGATTACAAAACGCTCGTCCTTCAAGCGCGCAATGAACTGTTCGGCTTGACGTTTCCGTTCGTCCAACGACTTCGCGGCCTCGCGCGCCCTTTTGATTTCATCAAGCGTCACGCCTTCGAGTTTGAGCCGATCCACGCGAATCGAAATATCAAAGAATGGACGATCTTCCCCAAGGATGTCGCCTTCGCGCGTTGTGATGGCGGCGCGCGATGCCGGGATCAGTTTTTGCGACCCGCCATCCTTGTCGCGTTCGGAGAGTTGTCGATATTTGTCATAGCGGATGACTTGAAGTTGAAAAAGCCGCCCCCCCGCGATGGAGAATAAAACTCCGAGGATGAGGGCAACGATACCGATACGCGATTTGAACATAGGTTTCTCGTTACGCCGCCAGCCGTTTGTTTACGTCGTTCATCCGCTCGTCGTTGGCCCAGCGCGCTTGAACTTCAGGAGCCATGACGCGCAGCCGGAACATCAATTTCCCCGTGAGATACACACACGGCAATCCCCAGACGATGGCCGCAACAAAGCGCGATGCCATTTCCGCCGCCGCGTGGCCCAGCCCAATGTTCAACCCCAGCAACGATCCGAAACCGCAGTACAGTCCGTGGGCCAAAACCGTCGCCGCAATTCCGGCGATGCACGGCAAGCCAAAATCGCTGCGATTCAATTCGCGCGCAAGCGTTAACAACACCCCTCCTGCCGCGAGCAGATAACAAAGCGTCAGCAGTCCGAAGCGTCCGGACGCAACCAGGTCTGCGCTCAAGCCCAATAAAAATACAGTCGTCAAACCGAAATCGTACGATCCAAACGCAAGCCCCGCGAGGCCGACCAGGATGCACACATCCGGGCGCAAGACCGGCGGCAGGAATGCGGGGATCAACGCGGCTTGAAGAACAAGACACGTCGCAACCAAAATGAAGAGACAGAGTGCGTAGCGCATATTTGTTTCATCGAACACAATTCGTTCGACAGCTTCCTCTTTCATTTGAACGCGAAACACACCGCGTTCGGTTTTCAGTTACCGACTCCGCGACGCCGTGCTTGGAGCTTTCGGTGCGGTGGCTGCCGGAATAGGTTTCGTGCCCGGCATCTGCGGCCATGGCACTTCCGGCGTTTCGCCCGTCAACACATGAACGCTTTCGATTCTGTTTTCATCGCACGCGGGACGTACGATCAATTCCCATTGGAAATCACCCGTGCGATTTATTTTGACGACCGCTCCCAACCACAATCCGGCTGGAAACGTCGTGTCGAGCCCGCTGGTGACCACCTGCTCGCCAACGACCGCTTTCAATTCCTTCGCGACAATCTTCAAACGGCAGTACCGCTCCGTTCCCTCGGCTCCGGCCTTTTGGCCCTGCAAAATTCCTTCGACGCGACAATCCACCAACCGTGCGCCAATTCGCATCGACGGATCGGTCAGCAGCGCCATGCTCGAAAAGTGCGGCCCCGTCGCGACGATGCGTCCAACCACCGCACCGCGATGCATCACGCCCGCGTCGCCGCGAACGCCTTCAGCCGAACCTTTGTCGATTCCCAGCATCGGTTCCTGCCACATCACGCGCCGCGCGATCACGTCCGCATCGATGCCTGACGGATCGTCCAGTCCCGCGTCTTTTGGCGACAAAAGTCCTTTTGCTTTTTGCAACGCTGCTCGGTAACGGATAATCGCGGCGCACTTGCGATCGTATTCTGCCGCAACCGAATTCATTTGATCCTGCGAACGCGTCGTCTCGTTTTGCGGATCGATGACGATTTGGACGCTGGCGGCTTTCGGTTCGTTGGTATTGGATCGCGCGGAGCTCGCTGAGAAACTCAGGACTGGACGCAGCGCTGAATACACGCTCGCGCGCAGCGAATTCACACCGCTCTCCGGCACTGCAAACATCAGCAGCGATAGGCACAGAAACGTAGGATAAGCTAGGCTGGTACGTCCCGATTTCCGGTGCATGGCATTCGCTCACAAAACGATCAATTCATTTCAGTCCGACGCGGGACTTGGTCGATTCTTTTATATCGGCAAATATCGATGAAGGCTGGAGCCTCATTTAGTAAGAATCGAGAACGCTAGCGGCTGGGTCCAACTTCTCGTGTGGCCGCGGTTCTTGTTGTTTTGAAGGTCTGTTAGGTTAAAGTCGTCTCTTCTCAAACTCCATTTAGCAAGGAACAACTTAATGCGTTACGCAAAACCAGCTTTTTTCGCTCTTGCTGCCGCCATGGTCGCGGCTGCAATATGGCCGATCAAAGCAGCTGACGACATGATCATTGTCGAACAGAATTACAACATCGTTGAGCATTCGAAAGACGGCTTCAATGCCAAGGACATTCGGCAGGTGCTGTACATTACCGCCGACATCGTTGCGATTGACGAATTCGGCGACAACAAGAGCACAGCGCCGACGGAAACCTTTTTGATCGATATAAAGAACCAGCGCATCGTCGATCTCGATCACACTGAAAAAAAGATTCTGCTCAACGAAACCTTCGCCGATCGCCGCAACCAGATCGTTGCGCACAAAAAGCAAGTTCAGCGCGACATGGACGCGCTCGTGCCCGGCGCTCAAAAGAACAAAATCTTGAAGCTCTTTGCTCCGATGATGGATGCCGCTCGCGATTACAAAACGGTCGAAGACCCTGCGCCGAAAGAAGTCGCTGGAATGAAATGCAAATCGGTAAAAATAATCGAT
>JANXLS010000368.1 GCA_025355035.1 Planctomycetota bacterium
TAGCGGCCCAGTGCATCGTATTATTGTTCGACAGAATCCCGAGTTTCACCTCGCCGAGTGCTCGGAGGTGCTCGGCGATGCGGATCGTTTCGTGGATCGGTTCGAGGAAAATGTCGATCCAGGCGGCCTGGAATTCGGCGAACGGCAGCGGCGCTTGAAGCAATTCTTCGATACAGCGATGAAATTCGAATTCGTCCATCAGGCCGCATTCGTAATCGTTCATGTACGATTTGCGATCGACCATTGGATCGCCTTTTCCGAACAAACAGCGGCGAACGTCGTCGGGCGTTTTCCGAACCGCCGCTGCGGTGCGATGGATCGCGCGCGAAAAATCCAGGCCGATGAACACGCCGCCGATGTCGAAGATCACCGCCTCGATGTCGGACGCTTTGGATTTATGTTCAAGGTCGCGCTTCAGGTGTTGGTCCTCGCTATTTTCCGAGCACAGGGCGTAGTGCCAAATACAACAATCCGGCGACGACCGCGGAAATGGGAATTGTCAGCACCCATGCGATCAGGATATTTCCTGCAATGCCCCAGCGGACGGCAGAGAAGCGTTTGCAGGTGCCGACACCCATGATTGACGAAGCGATGACGTGGGTCGTCGAAACCGGCGCACCCAAATGAGACGCGGTCAGAATCACGGCCGCTCCGGCTGTCTCCGCCGCGAAGCCGTCGATGGGTTTGAGTTTGATGATCTTGTGCCCCATCGTTTTCATAATGCGCCATCCGCCGGCCGATGTACCCAGCGCCATGGCTGTGGCACACGTGATGACAACCCACGACGGAATGTCATGACCGTTTTTTCCCACCACGGGCGCGTCGAACCAATGTGTGCCCGTGGCTTCCGGATGCGAGCTGAAATACGAGACCAATGCCATTGTGATGATGCCCATCGCTTTCTGAGCGTCGTTCGAACCGTGAGACAGCGCCATGAAACTGGCGGAGACCAATTGCAGTTTGCGGAAGATCGCGTTGACCCACTTCGGTGAAACACGTCGGACGATCCAGAGCAGCACGACCATGATGAAAAACCCGACCAGCAATCCACAGAACGGCGAAAGGACGAGGCCCTTCAATACCTTCACGGAGCCTTTAGAATTCAGCAGATTCCAGAGTTCGTGGCCAAACGGTTCACCGTTGTCGATTACGCGATGCACGAGTACGGAGCCGATCAATCCACCGACCAGGGCGTGAGATGAACTCGACGGAATTCCAAAGTACCATGTGATCAGATTCCACACGATCGCTCCGAGCAGCGCGGCTAAAACCACCGTTTGCGTGATCGTCGTCGGGTCGGCGATGTCGCCCCCGATCGTCTTCGCTACGCTTGTTCCGTAAAACGCTCCGGCGAAATTGAATACCGCCGCCAGTAGAATCGCCGTGCGAGGCGACAGCACGTTGGTCGAGACCACAGTGGCGATGGCGTTGGCCGTGTCGTGAAATCCGTTGATGTAATCAAATACTACGGCACAGACGACGACCCCCATCAACAACATGAAGCTGCTATCCATTCTTCACCACCACCGAACGGATGAGATTGACGACGTGCTCGCAAGAATCGATCGCATCTTCCAGCGCGTCGAGAATTTCCTTCTGGCGAATCAGTTCGATCGGATCGATCATGTTGTCGAAAAGCGCTTCAAGCGCCTTGCGATAAATCTTATCGCCCTCGTTTTCGAGCGAATTGACATGGATGATGTGAACGCGAATCTGGTCCGCTTTTCCGAGGTCGTGGAGTTCCTTTACGCACTTTACAACTTCGAGAACCGCCTCCGTTTCAATTCGAACCATTTCGCGCATCGGTTCGGTGAGACTGGGCAATTTAAACAGATAAATCTGCTCGGCCGCGCTGTCCATCGTGTCGAGAATGTCGTCTAATGCATGCGTTAGCGCATGTAAATCCTCGCGATCAATCGGCGTGACAAACGTCTTGTCGAGCTCCTCATACAGCGTGTGAGCAAACGCATCCGTTTCCGCTTCCTTCATCCGCAATATCTTGGCGATCTTCTTGAAATCCTCGCGACTCGTTGCTTCTCGAAATGTCGAAAACACCAAAGCCGCCGCGGCCGCGTTATTGGCGATGCTTTCCAGGTACGTAAAGAATCTGTTTTCGTGTGGCAGAAACCATTTGAAGAACCGATCAATTGACACAACATGCTCCTGCCGAGCGCGGCGGCTTGATTTGTGTTTAAATTCACTGAATCTTAACGAACATTAGTTTATTCGGCTTGAGCGATCTTGCAATGTCGGGACAGCCGGAATCGCGCGGCGCATGTTCTTGAATTTGAAATCGGTTGCGAAGATGCTTATCGAATGCCCGTTGAATACGAATGGAGAATCGTTTGCCTCTCATGCGCTTTTTGAATTACACGTCCCGCTCGCCTGCCGAAGACCTTGCGCTTGAAGAAGCTATTCATCATTGCGTTGAAGAGGACGCGAGTCCCAACACATGGCGCCTCTGGCAGGCGGTCGTTCCCAGCGTAATTCTGGGGACGGGGCAGGAGTGTGGGCGCGAAGCGCATCTTGAAAATGCGCGCATGGAAAATGCGCCCGTTCTGCGGCGTCATTCGGGTGGCGGCGCCGTCGTGATCGGTCCGGGAGCGATCAACTTCTCGGCGTTCTATCGCTTCGCGGATTTGCCGGGATCCGAGACAATTCGTGGTGCAATGTACGCCGCGCTCGCGCCGTTGCTCCGGATGCTCGAGCAATCGGGATTGAACGTGAAAACAGCAGGTCTTTCGGACATCGCGATTTTGTGCGCGGATGGAACGTTGCGCAAAATCGCCGGGAATTCACAGGCTCGAAAACGCCGCAGCGTCGTCGTCCACGGAACATTGCTCGCTGATCCCGATTGGAATCGCATCGATCGGCTGCTCCGTTTTCCCTCGTCCATTCCGGACTATCGAGCCGGGCGGGGGCATCGCGATTTCTTGACGAGTTTGAAGGAATCGAATGTGCCATATCAATTCGAAAAGTTCGCCGCCAAATTGGCAACTTTTCTTCCGAGCGATACAATCACGAGCGACGTTCCGAGCGAAGAGGAGTTGAAACGCGCGCGCGTGTTGCTTGACGAAAAATACAGCCGCGACGAATGGAATTTGCGACGGTAAGCGGACGCGACGGGA
>JANXLS010000394.1 GCA_025355035.1 Planctomycetota bacterium
GCAATGCGCAGGTCAATATCGTCAGAACAATTCCCGCTTGAATGGAGTACCCATCATTTCCCCGGTCATACCTTCGCCCCCATCGATCCCATTGCTCAAAAAATATAAACCCAAACATAATTGCAAAATAAACCACAGTCATCGAAGGCAATAGGCCCAACCACGGAAAAGATGAATTGCTCAGCGCTTCTTTCTGTTCTTCCATTTTCTCAGCACAAAGGCCCGCAATCGATTTTTGCCGCCATATAAATTGCCTCAGATCATCCACCATAAACGCGACAAAAAAACACCCCAACGCAATCAAGCCAGCCGGTAGCACACCGCTGCTTGCAAATCCATATTGGTCGCGCGTGGCGATCACCGCACAGATGATGAAGATGACAACCGGCCCCACCGCAAGCGGCAGGATGTAGGGCAAACTCGACCCGCTCGCGATCGGCAGCGGTCCCAGAATCAGTTTGTCGTTCCACGCCGCCTTCAGCGTGTTTGCCTCCACACGCGAAAGCGACCGCGTCACCGCGAAAAGAAAGTATCCCGAGAGCGGCAACAGCGGCAGGTACGCCAATCCGAAAAAGAACATCTCAATATCGTTCGATCCAGATCGTCCACGCGAAATGGAGCTGTAAACAAACCCCGCAAGGCTCGCGATCCAAATGCAAAAGACCATCGCTGCAACGATGAAATATACAACCGCCGGAATCCGCAACAGCCAATACCCCGCGCTCTTCGGTTCGCGAATCGTCGGGCGCACTTCATCATCCGGCCGATCGCGCAGCGTCTCGAGTATTGTCGTTGCACCGATCGTCGGGTGAGACGAAAACTTCGCACCGCAATTCAGACAGCGAATCGCCGCCCCCGGCTGAACGCTGACATTCATTAATTTCGCGCCACACTCCGGACATTCCACCGAAGTCGACGCAGGTGCGGACGCAGGAACGGCGGGCGGCGCCTCGCCGGACTTCAGCACATCGTCTTCCATCATGTTCGACTCCGAAAACGAATTTTGTGACTTCGAAAAGTATGGCGGAAGGTTTAGATTTAGTCGCAGTGCACCGGAATTGCAAACACGTGTCTTACGTTGGAACACAAGCGAAATGAAAACACGCTGCTTCTGGGCGGGTCATACCGAAAACATGATTCGCTACCACGACACCGAATGGGGCGTGCCGGTTCACGACGATCGGAAACTCTTCGAATTCATCGTGCTCGATGGCGCTCAAGCCGGGCTGAGCTGGTCCACGATCTTGAACAAACGCGAAAACTACCTTGCCGCATTCGATCATTTTGAGCCGCGCAAAGTCGCGAAATACGGTCCGGACAAAATCGCCGAACTGCTCGCCAACGCGGGCATCGTCCGCAACAAACTCAAGATCAACGCCGCCGTCGAAAGCGCGAAAGCGTTTCTCGCCATTCAAAAAGAATTCAAAACCTTCGACGCCTACATCTGGCAATTCACCGGTGGCAAGACGCTTCAAAACGCGCGCCAATCCCACAAAGACATTCCGGCCCGAACGCATGAAGCTGAGGCCATGAGCAAAGACCTGTTGAAGCGCGGTTTCAAATTCGTCGGCCCAACAATCTGCTATGCCTTCATGCAAGCCGCCGGAATGGTTAACGATCACACCATCGATTGTTTTCGATACAGCGAAGTGAATCGTTAAAATAGAGCGGCTTTTCAGCCGCCATTACTCTGATTCGCAAACCTCAATTCCAATCCACCTTCTCCGCATGCTCCATCGGAAACTTTTCGTTCACGATCGTGATGAAATGCTCCGACGTGTCGCACTTTGAAATCGCGTAACGGAAGTCCCGCGCCCCGCGCCGGCCCTGTGCGTAGCAGCACGCGTAACGCCGCATCAACACATTCCCGCGCTCTTCCCCGAAGCGTTTGACGACCATAACCTGATGCCGCAACAGAATGTCACGTTGTTCAAGCGGCGTCGGTTCCGGCACAGGCGCTTCGCCGCGCAACGCCGCAGCCGCCTGTTTAAAAAGCCACGGCTTGCCCAACGCCGCGCGCGCAATCATCACGCCATCAACGCCGTAATTCTTAAACGCCGCAACAACTTTCTCCGGCGTATCGATGTCGCCGTTGCCAATCAATGGAATGGTTTTCAACACCGATTTCAATTCCGCGATCTTGTCCCAATCCGCACTGCCTTTGAAGAAATCGGCGGCAACGCGGCCATGTACCGTCAACGCCGCCGCTCCTGAATCCTCAATAACGCGCGCAATGCTTTTCGCGGTGATGCAATCGTGTGTGCAGCCCAACCGAATCTTCGCCGTCACCGGTACCGGCGCACACGCCTGCACGACACGGCTGACAATCGCTCCGACACGCTGCGGATCGCGCAACAGATAACTGCCGCTGTGCGACTTCTCCGAAATCTTTCGCACGGGACAACCGAAATTCAGATCGACCACCGACACGCCATATTCGAACGCGAGTTTCTTGCCGCACTCGGCGAGCAACTCCGGATCGTTGTCCCACATCTGCACAGCGAGCGGGCGCGCCTCATCCTTCACGCCCCACAATCGCTCGACCGTGCTCTTCAATCCCCCGGTCAACCGTACGAATCCTTCAGCCGAAATCATCTCCGTGGCCTGCAATCCCGTCCCGCCGAATTCACGGACGATCGACCGGTACGCATAGTTCGTAAACCCGGCCATCGGCGCCTGCAAAATCGGCGGATCGACAACCAACGGCCCGATGCGCAGCGGCTTGACCGAAAAGGCGGGACCAGACGTAGGATCTGGTGCTGTGGATTCGGTGGGTGTTTCAGAAGTGGCACTCGTATCAACTATCATGTCTCAACGTCATTCCTGTTGCAAAAAAATGAGAACGAATC
>JANXLS010000417.1 GCA_025355035.1 Planctomycetota bacterium
GTTGCGCCCACGATGCGGGCACTGTTGTAGGTGACGGCGACGCCTTTGTAGTCGTTCTTGATCGCCATGGGGACGACGGTTCGCGGAGTGAAACCGTCGCTTTTGAGCTCTTCGCAGATCATTTGGTACGCACGTTCGTTGATGCGGGCGGATTTGTCGGCCCACTCTTTCATTTCAGGGGCGTCGGTGACGTCGACGACGACTTCGACGGGATGCTTGAAGATCGCGATCAGCGGAACGGATGCCACGACGAATTCGCGGACGGCCAGCGGGTGTTTCAAATCGTCGGAGGGTTTAATGCGGATAGCCCGGAGCGTTTTTCCTTTGGCATCGGCTTTAATGTTGCCGTCTGAGAAAGCGGCGAGCGGCTCGAATTTCGTTCCATCTTCCGAGACTTCGAGATTTCCTTTATCGAGCGCGTCACCTCCTTTGACGCGGCCAGTGAGGATTTCGATTGTCGTCACAGCGACCGGTTTATCAAAGACGAGCGTGAAGTGATCGTTGGGGCCCGCGTTATTGGAGGACACAAAGTAGCTGTTGGGGTCGCCGTCAAAGGCGAACATGCGGATTTGCGGTAGGGCGGTGGCGAGCGACGTTTCGACGGTGGCTTCGACAGTGGCTTTGACGGGAGCTTCGGCGGCATGCACTGTCGATGCGATGAGACTGACCAGCAGTAGCGTTGACGATCGGATCATGAAGCGGCCTTTGAAAAGAGAATGTCTGTTGTAAGAGAAAAAGGCTCGTGCACCCAAGCAGGACGATTAAAGAATGAGCCTATAGAGGAGCCATTCGGACATTTTTTTTGCACCCAGCTTGCATTCATACACCGATTGGGCTTTGGTGTTCCAATCGAGGCACGTCCATTCCATGCGACCGCAGCCTCGTTCGCGCGCTTGGGCGACGCAATGCTCGAGAAAAGCGGTGCCGACGCCTTGATGTCGGAAGTCGGGGAGGACGAAAATGTCTTCGAGATAGAGCGTGGGCTTGGCCAGGAACGTGGAGTACGTTTCGAAGAGGATCGCGTAACCAACGGGGTCCGAATTTTCGGGGACGTGAGCGAGCCAAGATTCAAAGCGGGGAGTGGGGCCGAAGCCGTCAGCCGCGAGACGGCCTTGGGCAGCAGCGTCTGGCCGGGGCAGTTTTTCGAAATCAGCTAGGGCGCAGATCAGGCGGATCAATGCCGGGGCATCGGTGCCTCGGGCTCGGCGGAAGGAGTAGGGTTGGGATGTGGGCATAGGCGTTTCCGAGACTGATAAATAGTACTACAACTGCAATTTAGGGCCTGTAAAATAATAAACTGAAGAAGTCCGCCGCGTATTTCGGCATGGGTCGAGGCGGACGCGAAGGAAGATATACGAGTGTATCTCTGACTGAGCGTTCAACGAAGAGCCAGGCCGAAAGACGCAAGCAATTCTTCAGTTTATTATTTTACAGGCCCTAAGCGAGTCTGACGAAGTACCGCGCAGCCCGCCGCAAGCAGATTTGTCTTCAGACATTTGAAAACCGCTCTAAATCTGCTCGAGCCAGTTGAGTACCGCGTCTTCAACGGGGTGCGTATCGACGTCATCGACCTTGTCCCAAAATTGCTCGACTCGCATGCACGCCTGTTTCGCGCGCGAGCCGAGCGTCTTCACCAGTTCAAGCGTCTCGGGCGCGGCGTCCGTTCGATGCGATAATTGCAAGACTTGTCCCGGACACGAAAGCGCTCCGAGATCCCGGAGCAAATCGATCTTCGCCACATCGTCGAAAAAGTTTTTGTTCACCTCGTAACCGTCGAAATCGAGTACGTCATTTTCGTTTGAATCAGGACGTTGTTGAGCGTCGTCGCCCGTGTTCGCCTGAGTCAATTCCGAACGAATCTTCGATCGCATTTTCCAAAGTCGCACCTGACTGGCTCCTTTCACAATCGGAGCAAGCGCAATGACCGCTTCGCCGCCGACGCGAATCGTTTCCTGTAATGCAAGAGTGGCGCCGAGTCGCAATCCAATCAAAACAGAATCGCGCGCCTCGGCCAGACGAGCGAGCGTCTTGCGCGCAACCGCCACATCTTCCGCCAAATGCTGCCAGCGCCGCTTCGCCGGATCGCCACCGGACTCTCCGCTGCCGCGATAATCGAATCGCAGTGTCGCGTGTCCAGCAGCGGCCAACCGCTCCGCGAGTCGGCGCAATGCTGCGTAAGCGCTTTTGCGCTCTTCAAAAAGAGACGGCACAAGCAGCGTCGGATGGTAGCGGCGTTGCGGATTCGCGACGGCCGCGGCGGCATGGAAGACGCAATACAGCGGAGAGCCGTCGAGCGCTTTTACGTATCCCGGCACGGCGGGCGGGGCATCGGAATTCATTTCGATTTTCTCGCAGATTGGGAGTTCAGATAGTTCTTCCACAATTCTTTTTCGACGTGCAGCCAAAGTAAAACTCCGGGCCTTAATCCGTATTGATTCTTCTCATACTTTCCGCGCAGTTCCAACGCCAGTTCGTTATCGAATTCCGACGACGAAACCAACACGGGCGCGTTCAACGATCCGGGGGGCGCGCTCGAATATCCGACGCGCTCCAATTTACGCAGATACCAAGGTAGTGGCCAATAATCCGCGTTAGCCGCCATAACGATCACCGGCATCTTCGCGCCATCGGGATGCATGGCAGCGAAATCCTCAATCCGTTTGCAAAGCCTTATCGTGTCCGGAGCCGTAAACGCATACGCGTACGGGTTCCTGGTGTCGCTCATAAAACGTCCGGTTGCCAAATACGATTGCCACCCGAGATGCGTTGCCCCAGCACCAAACGCGACAATCGCCAGCGTCTTCAAAATCCAATGTCGTACGCTTTGGAAAATATGCGTCGCGCCGATTCCCGCTAGCACGATCAGTCCGTGCAAAAATCCAAGCGCGCACCACGGTGTTTTGTAGCCAATCAACGAGTACACGACGATCATCGTGATTGTGTAAATCGCCATGAGCCGCGCGAATGCTGTGCAATCGCACTCGGCTTCCGCGCGTCGAAATGCCTGCATCCCCCCGCGCACAGCCAGCGCGACAATAAACGCTTCAGTCCAAATCGGCG
>JANXLS010000430.1 GCA_025355035.1 Planctomycetota bacterium
GTATTTTGGGCGCGTTTCTACTGAGTGCCCGGCGACGAAATCTCGAATCGTCTCTTGGAGGCGTCGCGGTGACCAGTCTCGGATTCCTTTACATTTTCTTTCTGCCATCCTTTGTCTTGAAGCTGCGGCATTTGAATTCTCATGGTACGATCGGTGGGCCGGTTGACGACTGGAATGTTTTTGGAACTAAGATGGTGATAGCGACGATCGCACTTTCAAAGGGCTGCGACGTTTGGGCGTTTATTATCGGCAAGTTGCTGGGACGGCATAAAGCGTTTCCTGTGTTGTCACCAGGCAAGACGATTGAAGGACTCGCGGCCGGAATGGTCGGCACTGTGTTGACGGCGCTGTTTTTGCGCTGGGAAGCGATCGGAGTGATGTCGATGTTTCCGATTTGGAAAGCTGCGTTGATTGGTTTGGTATTGGGTGTGTCGGGAACGCTCGGCGATTTGGCGGAGAGCCTCCTTAAAAGGAGCGCGGGAGCGAAGGACGCCGGGCATGTTGTCCCCGGATATGGCGGCGCGTTGGATGTCGTCGACAGTCTCATGGTCGCTGGTCCCGTTGCGTATTACCTGATTCCCGCTATGCTCTAAAACAAGTGCTGAGTGCCGAGTGCTGAAGAACAGCAACACTCGGCACTCTGCACTCGGCACTTTACTTAGGACGGATTGTGCGAAAAACGATTGATTTGGAGGATCGCGAGATTGCTCGCGAGATGATGGGCGTGGGGGATAGCCACCTGAGGCGCGTGAAAGAGGCGCTGGGGGTGACGGTTATTTCGCGCAATGAAAAGTTGCAACTGGAAGGAAGCGACGACGCGGTCGAGCGAGCGGCGCGAGCGTTTCTGGCCATGCAACGGATTGTGCGCAAGACGCAGAAATTGCAACTGGCGGACGTGGATCGTATTTTGGACGCGGTCGAAGAAGATCACAGCGACAATCAGGTCGATGACGCCGGATTGGTGGGTCATCCGGGCCACCCGCGGAAATCGAAAGAAGCCGGCGAACGACCGCTTGCCGGGCGTGTCCATCCGATGACGACAGGGCAGGAACGCTACATCGCCGCGATGAAGAAACACGACATCGTTTTTGCGGTCGGGCCGGCGGGATGCGGCAAGACGTACCTGGCCGTCGCGGCGGCGATCGAAGCGCTCTCGAAGAATCAGGTCAATCGCATCGTGCTCGTGCGCCCTGCTGTCGAAGCCGGAGAACACTTGGGATTTTTGCCGGGCGATTTGCAGGAAAAGGTCAATCCGTATCTGAGACCGCTTTATGATGCGCTGCATGACATGCTGAACCCGCATCAAGTCGCTCGATTTTCGGAAAAAGGCGTCATCGAAATTGCGCCGCTGGCGTTTATGCGCGGACGTACGCTGAATAGCGCGTTTGTGATTCTGGACGAAGCACAAAATACGACGCCGAAACAAATGAAGATGTTTTTGACGCGGTTGGGACGCGATGCGAAGACAGTCATCACGGGCGACATCACGCAGGTGGATTTGCCCGACGGGGATTTGTCGGGGTTGACTCAGGCGATGAAGATATTGAAGGATGTCGAAGGCGTGTCGTTCGTCAGTTTGGAAAAACAAGACATCGTTCGACACCCCTTGGTTCAACGGATTGTTCAAGCGTATGATAAGTACGAAGCATAAGTTCAATGTTCAAATTTTGAGGGTCGTGGTTCAGCGAACGGAACTCGATGCACGATTTTGAAGTTCCCACACTGAACCTTGAACTTTGAACGAAAGATTATGACGAATAAAGGGACAATAAGGTCAGCACGAACAGGAACCACCACGGTTATTCCGGTGGGCGCGATGCCTCGTACGAAAGCGGGATTCTTCGGCGGGGAAGGGTTGGGGCCTCCGGGCGTTTTGTTCTGCGTGTTGTTCTGCGCGGCGGCCGCGGCGATCATGGACATCGGCGTCCTGCCTCCGGCGTACATTGTCTCGGCTCGTTCGCCGATCGATTTCGTGGCGCGAGCCTCCTTTAATTACAAGGATTCCGACGAACTCGAAAAGTTGCGTGAAGAAGCGGGCAACCGTGCGCCGCGCGTTTATGTCGAAGACGACGAGTGGGAAGAAAAGATTCTCGGCGACTTGGAGAAGTTGCGCGCGATTGTTGACAAGGCCGCGTCGGAGAACGAAGCGCTCGAAAAGATGACGGCCGAGCATTTGGGAGCATCGTCGCTGATTGGTGAAATGTACAAGCGGCGAGGGGCTCCAGTCGCACGGTCGATCGCGACGATTCGCGAATTCCTCCATAAACAGTTTTCTGAATCGGCGATCCTCTCTGAAGAGGATTACAAAAAGGAAGCGAACAAGCGCGAGCCGCGAAAATTAATTCGCGTTGGGAAGCGTAACGGAAAACCGTTCGCGGTCGATGTGTACGCGAAGGATTACAAGAATCTGTTGGTCGCGCAATCTGACGTGATCTACTCCATTTACCACAGCAACGAAAGTCCGATCGACAAGACGTTGCAACGGCTGATGGAATCGTACATCAATACGAAGTACAAGCCCTGTTTGATTCTCGACGAAGCGCGCACGGAAGCGAAGATGCGCGAGGAATTGGCGTTCGTCGGCGACGGTGAAGTTCACGTCCAGAAGGGTGATCCGATCCTGAAGAAAACGGGCATTGTGCGACCGGCGACGATCGAGAAATTGCGCCAGGAATATCGTGCCGTGAAAGCCTCGACTTCCCTTGTTGATCGTGCAAAACGTCTCGTCGGGCTTGCAACGCTGGCTGCGGGAATTTTGCTCGTGTTCTTTATCGTGGCGGGACGAATTGAACCGGATATCTGGGAACGGCGTCGAGCGTTGGTGATGCTGGGATTCTTCAGCCTGGCGGCGTTGGCGATGTGCCGGGGATTGGCACTCGCCGGAATCAGTCTTTCGAGCGCGCCATTCGTATTCATCGGGATGGCGGCGTCGCTTGCATTCGGACAATCGGTTGCACTTTTAACGTTGCTGGGATTAAGCCTGTTGGCCTCGGTCGCGACGATTGGTTGGGAAGCTGTGCCGATTGATGGCGGGCTGCCGTTTCTGAGTGTTGCGATGTTGGCTGGAGGAATTGCGGCTGCGTTGCCTGCTGAGAAATTGCGCGATCGTTGGGATTTGCTGAAATACGGCGTGTTCGGCGGATTGCTGCAGGGCAGTCTTGTTGCCGGGCTTTTCCTGTTGAACGCCGATGTGTCGTTGAGTGGAATCGATTTGGAATCGAGCGTGGCGCCGTGGTCGCGCAACGGTTTGCCGAATTTGTTCGACGCGGTGATCGCGTATTGCAACGGACCGATCTGTGGGCTGTTGGTGCTGGGATCGTTGCCATTGATCGAATCGCTCTTTGGGATATTGACGAACATCCGCCTGTTTGAACTGGCCGACATGAATCAGCCCGCATTGCAATTGATCCAGCTCGAAGCGCCGGGCACGTTTGCGCATACGTTGCAGGTTCGATTTTTGGCGGAGCCGGCATCCGATGCGATCGGAGCGCACACGCGGTTGGTCAGCGCGGGAGTGCTGTACCACGATTTAGGCAAGACGCGGAAGCCGGAGTACTTTGTCGAAAACACGCCAGAGGCCGAGGCGCGACACAAGCGACTGAAGCCATCGGTCAGTGCGCTGTTGATTATTTCGCATGTCAAAGATGGCATGGATCTCGCACGGGAATTCAAACTGCCGCAGCAGATCGTCGATTTTATTCCGCAGCATCACGGTACGACATTGGTGAGTTACTTCTTTCATTCGGCGGTGCGCGATGCGGAGAAAGACGCCGAAGCGGAAGGCGGCGGAGCCAGCGGAGCGGAAGTCGAGGAAGCGTTTTTCCGCTATCCGGGTCCGAAGCCGCGAACGCGCGAAGCGGGCATTGTCATGCTCGCGGATACGATCGAAGCGGCATCGCGAACGCTGCATAGTCCCAGCGCGACGCGACTGCGGCAGTTCGTGCACGATCTGATCATGGACAAGATGCTCGACAATCAACTTGACGAATGCGATTTGACGTTTGCCGATTTGGCGTTGATCGAAGACGCCTTCCTGCGTGTGCTGGCGACGCGATTCCATTCGCGTATCCGGTATCCGGGACAAGATGAAGAGCCGGCGGAGGAGATCGAAACGGGCACTGCGGCGGAAGAGGTATAAAATGGGGAGTGCAGCGCACATGAAAACCGACCTGCCGCAGATCGAGGTTTTACTCACCCGACCCCGGGGCGCGCCAACGCAGCCGACGAAAGCGGTGTTGAGTGCCGCATGCGCACGGGCGCTTTCGAATGTTCCGATGAAACGTTGCCCGGAAGCGTTTGAGATGAAAGTGATCAGTCTCGACGTAACGTTGATAAACGATGTCCACATGGCGGAGAAGAACGAAGAGTTCATGCAGCACGAAGGCGCGACGGATGTGCTCTCGTTTCCGATTGTCGATTTCGATCCTGAACGCGGGACGTTTCATTTAGGCGACGTGTTGATCAGTTTCGATACGGCGAAACGCGAAGCCGACGAGCGCGGGATTTCTGTTGCGGAAGAGATTACGCGCTATTGCGTTCATGGATTCCTGCATTGTCTCGGGTATGACGATTCGACGCCGGCGAAACGGCGGGCGATGTTTGCCATTCAGGAAAAGGCGGTTTTGAGCAAAACGGCTTAACGTAAAAATTTCTTTTTCGGCATCTACCTTTTCGCGATTTAGCTGTAGGATTAATAGTTCTTGAAATCGGCTGCGGCTTCAGCGGCTTTACGATCGCCAGGGAGGACGAATGGCTATTCTCCGCGCCCCGCAAGCGTCTGCGCTCCTTCTCGTTCTAGCTGTATCGTTGTCCTGCATTGGCTCGTCATTGCATTCCGCTGAGGGACCTTCGGAACCGGATGTTGCCACGTTGATCGCATTGCTGAGCAGCGAGGACTTCGATACGCGTGCGGATGCTGAATCGAAGCTGGCCGCCCAGGGCGATGCGGTTCGGCCGGCGCTTCAAAGAGCATTGACCTCAAGCGATGTCGAGACGCGTTCGATTGCCGCGCGTTTGTTGGTACAGCACGACAAATCTTCGCTGCATCTCATGGCTTTCGACCGCAACGGAAAGGCTGTTCCCGGGATCGAAGGGTCCGTGCAATTCTGGGATCAAACCAATCGATTTCAGCGCAACGGCGCGAATCCGACAATTGCGTTCGGGCCCAATGGCGTTGCAGAAGTCGGCGATATACGTCCCGGACTGAAATCGATGAATTTTACGTGGCAGAAGTGCTGGATTGTGGGCGCCGAAAGCTACGATGGGAATTCATACTACAACACCTCGATCAACATCCGTTCCGGGCGAACGCCGTTTCTGTTTTCGTTTTCGAAGGGCGGTTCTGTAAAGGGCACGATTCGCGATCTGACCGGCAAGCCGGTCGCCGAAGCTGATTTGAATTTGTATCACATTGGAAATTTCAATCCGGACTTGTTGGATTATCACGGTGAATATCAATCGATGCAGCCGGCGGCCACGGCCCGAAGCGATGCCAAGGGACTGGCGACCATCGAGAGCATTGGCGACGGCGTGTACGTGTGCGTTGGGACGATTCACGGAAACTCGGTTGTTGGCGAAACCATTCGAGTGCGCGAAGGTCAGACGACGCAGGCGACTCCAATCGCCGTGAAAATTGCCAAGCCGGGAAAAATAATCTTCGCTCCGCGCGGCATCATCAATGCCAAGAACAAACCGGAGATTGAGGCGTGGCGCGAGCAGTGGAACCAGAACAACGGGAACAACGATCCGGAGAAAAAGAAGAAAGAAGAAAAGAAAGATGCGAACGCTCCGGAGGCACCGGAGCCGCTTAAGAACATCAAGATGATGATCGAAACGGAATTTCTCTTTGAGGGGCCGGACGGAGAGAAGAAACGGCTGCTGATAGCGGAGGAACGCGCGCGGTACAACCGGTATCGCGAAAAGCAGCAGTATGACGTGGATGAACATGGAAAGATTACGCTCGACAATCTGCGCGCCGGGAAGCATCGCATCGCGATCGAGTGTCCGGGTTTCGCGCCAAAGTCGATAACAGTCGATGTTCCTCCGGACGGAACGGTGGAACTCGGTGAGGTGTTGTTCGGCGCGGGCGGAAGCGTTTCATTCAAGGCGACGGGATCGGATGGAAAGCCGGTGACGGATGTCATCGCTTATCCGATTCCAGAAAACGAGACGGCGGCGACTGAAGCGGTTCCGGGTGAAGTGTTGGGTTACTTGCGCGGCGAAAACGCGTGGCAGGATGCTCGGAATTATGTCGATTGGCAGCGGCAGATGAATCGGCGCGGCGAACCGCGGCCGGGGGACAATCGCGAGAAATTCACACTGAAGAATATCGCGCCGGGAAGCTATTCGCTTCTGGTGTACCGGAATTCGCAGGGACGTGTTCCCACGATCTATCTTTTGTGTGGAGTCAAAATCGAGGAAGGCAAGACGACGGAACTTCCGCCGGTCACGTTTGTGACCGCTCCGACCCCTGCGAAAAGCAGTGGCGATTCGCCGCGGATCAAGGGCAAGGTTGTTGGTTTCCCGGGCGAAATGCCGCAACGTTGCGTGGTCTATTATCGTTCGCAGAACAGCAGCACCGGTTCGGGCGTGAACACCGACGGGACGTTTCAAATCTATGCCAGCAATGTGGGTTTGGGCGGAAAGCTGACGTTGAAAGTGCCGGGATACAAATTGGCGGAGTTCGACTGTTCCGCGCCGGGCGTCGATACGAACAACATTGAACTCAAACTCGAAAAGCAAAAATACGGGGACGTACGTGTGCGGGTCGTGGATGAAGATGGGCGGCCACTCAGCGGTGCGACGGTCGATCCGACTGTGCCACCCGGCCAGAACTACAACTATTCGGGTTATCCGCGCAATCGATCGCAGCAGAAAACGACGGATGCAAAAGGCGAAACGAATTTCGTCGGATTGTCAATCGGAGCGCGACGCATCCAGATTACATGCGATGGATATTATCTGTCGGAACCTGTTCGGGTGTCGATTCAGAAAGAAATTGAAACGCAGATTGTGGTGATGCTGCGAAAAGGCTTGGAGATATCGGGCAAGTTGGTTGAGCCGGGCGGATCGAAGTTCGACAACGCAGTCATCCATGTGCGCAGGCAGCAGGATAGTGCGATGATCGCCGTCGGCGTGAATGCGGAGGGAGAATACAGCATCGGAGGCCTATCGCCGGACACTTATGTCGTGAGTGCGGACGCTCCTTTGTTCACGCAGATCAAACCGATCGAGGTTGAATTGATCGGCGAATCCAAGCGCAATCAGGACATTGCGCTCGTTAAAAAGGGCGGATTTATTGCGCAGTTTGATCCGATGTTCAAAGGCCGCTATGCGATGATGGTGGATCGGGAAAACAATGACGCTTCTAAAAAAAGTCCGTATGTCACCCCGTACAGTTACGGTCGACGCTATTCCGGGAACGTACCAGTCGACGCGGAGGGCCGGGCGGAATTTTGGGGTGTCAAACCGGGTACGTACCGCTTGACGGTTGCGCCGGATGCGCGACGGCGGGAAATCGCGGAGAAGGACGGGGAGAAATATAAAAGCCACATTGAATGCACGCGCTATTCAGAATCGTTCGAGGTGAAGGAGCCGAAATCGTACGCAGACTTAAAAATCGACGAAGCGGTCAAAATTTCATTCACGGACGTGACGGCGTCGGCGGTGGCTAAATTTGTTTTTCCAAAAACGTCGGGCAACACCACTACGCAAACAGCAGGGATCCAGACGACGGTGATGATCACCGTCACCGGTGACAATTGTACCGGGCAATATTACATGTATCCGCGTGCGCGTTCGGCGGCGAGCACTCCTGTTACGGCGAAATTGCGTGTGATCGGCGCGCTGCCGACGTTCCTCGCGCAGAAAAAAACGACAACCAACGGGGCGACGTTAATTCGGGATCTTGTCCCGGGAAAATACAAAATTATCGTGTCAGAATACACGAGTAATTCCTATCGCGGCACGCAGGACCAATCGGAGGAGGTCGTCGCGGCGGAGTTTGAAGTCAAAGCGGGAGAATGCAAGAATCTGGGGCAGATTATTGTTGAGCCGTCGAAATCCATCGTCCATAAACCGAATATCCGTCGACAGAATTTTTTCAACGGCAACGGAAATGGAGAAGGATCGGGCGAAGAGGATATGGATCCGGCCTTCGATCCGTAAGAGCTACCGGACAAAACCCACGCATTCATCTGCTTGCGGCGGCTACGGGTACTTTGTCAAACTCGTTAAGAATATTTTCTCAATACGCAGCGCTTCCGGTAGCTATTAGCAATCCTTTTCTGTCTATCTTTCACTCAAGTAGGAGCGCCGGTTTTCCGCTTGCCCGAAGATTCACGACGAATCGAGTGGGGGTTCGAAAAGCGACATTTTGTTTTCGGAGAAACATGAAAAGCATACTGTATTTTGCGAGCATGGTCCTTGCTCTGTGCACCAACGCAATCGCGCTCGATTTCACCGCTCAGCCGATTACGGGCGGGACGTATCGATTTAAGGATTGTAGCGGGCAGGTCTTCGGCGCGAATTACATTCATAATTATTCATACTCGAATTCGACGGTTAACGTGTCGTTGGACGCGCCGGGCGCACTCTATCTTTCGGGACTGATTCAGGCGACCGGATTGAAACCCAATTATGCATATCAGATCAAGCTGGCCGGACGCAATTCGAAACTGAGCGGCGCGGGAACGGGAGACGATGCGACGAATGAACGGTTGGGTTTGATCGGCCGTTGGTGGCGCGCATATCCGAATCCGGCGAACGCGAAAGACGATGATTATCTCGCGCACAAGAGTGATCCGAATTACGCGTACTCGGGCTACTTGATCATTGGTTTTTTAATCACGGATGCACAAGGCAACGCGACGACGCGATTCACCGGCGACAACAGTTTTCACGTGCTATGGCGGACGAATCAGCGTTCGCAATCCGTCAACGATGGGCCGGTCAATAATTTTGTGTTGCCTTCGACGGCTGGGAACGCGGCGTATGACGTTTCGAATCCCGCGCAGCCGCTCGGCATTTACGGCGAATGGGAACCGACGCGCGCGTTGCCGGGAATGCTGGCGATGCCGCGTGGGCATTACGCGTGTGATTTTATTTTGACGGAAGAATCGTTTCATGACGTCGGTGTGAACGCCGGGAATTGGACGGCGGCGATGGGGGCGTCGATTGAATTCGATATCGGAGCGCCGTCGTTGGTCAATTGGAGCACTCCGGCCGACATCAATTATCCGACGCCGTTGAGCGCCGCGCAACTCAATGCAACCGCGAGCGTACCCGGAAAATTCGTTTACACGCCGCCGTTGGGGACGGTTATGAATGCCGGGACGCAGACGCTGTCGGTTCAATTTACGCCGGAAGCAACGGGAGTCGCGCAGCCGGCTCTCACGGTGAAGTTGAATGTTCACAAAGGCAATCCGGACGTATTTTGGGCCGTTCCGTCGAATATCCGAGCGAACACGACGATCGGCAAAACAATTCTCGACGCGTCCGCGAATGCGGCTGGAAGTTTTATTTATGCTCCTCCATTGGGAACGTTTGTCAAAGAAGGGCCGTTGACGTTGACGCTTCAATTCATTCCCGATGACGCGACGAATTACGAAACGCCCTCGATCTTGAAATACGATGTTACTGCTGTGACGGGATTGATCCTAACGAGTGGACCGTCAGCGGCGCCGAACCCAGCGTATGCAGGGTGGCCGATTCAATTCAGTGCCGCGTCGGATGCGCGCGGAATCGTTTGGTCGTGGGACTTCGGTGATGGGAGTGCGGCTGGCAATGAAAGCGTTGTGACGCACAGTTACGGCGCGGCGGGGACGTATACCGCGCGAGTGAAAGCTCAAGTTGTGCATGGGCGATCGGAAACACAGACGATCACAGTGACGATAGCGCCTGCTCCGGGAAACGCCGGGGCCATCGATCCGACCGCCGACGCGGATGGCGACGGGTTTGGCAATGCGTTGGAATTGGCGTGGGGCAGCGATCCGAATTCAGCGGCTTCAACGCCGCTGAATGGAGCTAACGGGCTTTCACCTTTATCGATGAAAATCAATAAACTGAATGTGCGACTCTCGAACTATCCAAAGGGTATCGAAACGTTTGCGCCGGGCGGGTTGTACCGAATTGAAATGAAGGCGTCGATTGTCGTTCCTTCGAATTTCAACCCGGCGTCGATGCGCCTGGGATTGGCGACGGGGGGGAAGGTGTGCGTGGTTAATTTGGACGAGAATGGGCGGGCGAAGATCGATGGTGCGAGTGTCACCGTGCGGTTGCTCGCAACGAGTGTCGTGACGAAGACGCTAGCGATTGAAGCCACGCTGAATGGAACATACGTTTCATTGCCGGTGGCTTGGGCCGGGCCTTATGATTCGAGTATCGCACGCGACCAAAGCGCGATGATTGTTATCGGCGACGCTGTTTATTCAGCGAAAGCGAAGTCGAAGATAAAAAATGCGCACGGATCGGTTACACTCACCGTATTAAAATGAGCGCGCTTGCGCTCGATGAACCTGGCGCTAAAAAATACTGGAATCATGAAACTCGAACCTTTTTCATTACACACTGAATGCCACTACGACGTGATCGTTGTTGGGGCCGGGCACGCTGGATGCGAAGCCGCGCTGGCTGCAGCGCGCATGGGTTGTCGAACGTTGCTGACGACGATTGCGCTGGAATCGGTCGCTCAAATGTCGTGCAACCCCGCGGTGGGCGGAACGGCAAAAGGGATCGCGGTGCGCGAGGTCGATGCGCTTGGCGGCGCGCAGGGAATTGTCACGGATCGTTCAGGCATTCAGTTCCGAATGTTAAATCGATCGCGCGGCCCGGCCGTTCAATCGCCGCGCGCGCAATGCGACAAACGGCTCTACGCGATCATGATGAAACAACTGATCGAGCGAACGCCAAATTTGACGTTGCGCCAGGAGATGATTGAGGAATTGATCGTTGAAGAGATCGGCGGCGGGAACACGGAGACGGAACGGTACCGTGAACGTTTAAAAAAATTACGCGAAGGCGTTGCGCCGGATGAATTGAAAATCGACGCTCCGGCCGCGAAGGCTCTGCGCGTTGTTGGGATTCGCGGCGGGAGCGGATTGACGTACACGGCGGATTCGGTGATTCTCACAACCGGGACGTTTTTGCGCGGATTAATTCATCAAGGCACAAAGCAGAGCCGGGGCGGTCGCGCGGGCGAAGTGGCGGCGATGAGTTTGTCGGGATCGCTGGAAGCGTTGGGGTTTGAATTGCGGCGATTGAAGACGGGTACGCCGCCGCGCTTGAATGGGCGGACGCTGAATTTCGCGGGATTGGAAGCGCAGTACGGGGACGATCCGGCTCCCGCGTTCAGCTATCGCACGAAAAAAATTGAGCGACCGAGCCTGTGTTGTTATCTGACGCGGACGACGGAACGGACCCATGAATTGATCCGCGCGAATCTGCATCGTGCGCCCTTGTATACGGGGCAGATCAAGAGTCTTGGGCCGCGATATTGTCCGTCGGTGGAAGACAAGATCGTGAAGTTTGCGGATAAAGAAAGTCATCAGATTTTCCTCGAACCCGAGGGCGAGCACACGGAAGAATATTACGTCAACGGGTTGTCAACGAGCTTGCCGCCGGAAGTGCAATTCGAACTGGTGCGGAGTGTGCCTGGATGCGAGGACGCTGAGGTGTTGCGTTTCGGTTATGCGATTGAATACGACACTGTGCCGCCGCATCAGATCGTTCAATCACTTGTGACGAAGCGCGTCGACAATCTTTTTCTTGCGGGGCAGATCAACGGAACGAGCGGTTACGAAGAGGCGGCGGGGCAGGGGATTGTCGCCGGGATCAACGCCGCGCTTCGCGTCAAAACGCGCGGAGCGGAGACGTTCGTGCTGGGGCGTGACGAGGCGTACATCGGAATCATGATCGACGATCTGGTGACGAAGGAAATCGTTGAGCCGTATCGATTGTTTACGTCGCGCAGCGAGTACCGATTGCTGTTGCGGCAGGACAATGCGGATCGGCGGCTCGCGGGGCATGCACGGCGGTTGGGATTGCTCGACAGCCCGGCGATGGACGCAGGCGATGCGAAGGCGGCGGCGATTGAAGCGGCCTCGGCGTACATGAAGAATAACCGTCCGACCGGTAGCCCGAAGTCGTATTGGGATTTACTGCGGATGCC
>JANXLS010000489.1 GCA_025355035.1 Planctomycetota bacterium
CTTTCCAGGCAACCTTTGTTGGCGTTCTTGCCGTCGACGCGTTCGCAGAAATCAAAGAGGTTGAGGAACGCACCGTTTTTGTCGCGTTCGGCGACGATGGCTTCAACGGCTTTCTCGCCGACTCCTTTAATAGCTCCCAGCGAGAAGCGCAGCAACTTGTCATTCTCGATGCCGAAGCGGACGCCGGACTTGTTGATGTCGGGGGCGAGCACGTCCAGGCCGATGCGGCGCGACTCGTCGATGTATTCAACAATCTTCTCCGTCTTACCTTGTTCGAGTGACATGATTCCCGCCATGAATTCAGCCGGATAATTCGCCTTCAGATACGCAGTTTGGAACGCCAGCAGCGCGTACGCAGCGGCGTGCGATTTGTTGAAACCGTATTCGGCGAACTTTTTGATCAGCGCGTAGAGGTCTTCTGCTTTCTGTTTGTCGATGCCGTTCTGCATGCAGCCTTCGCTGAATTGAACGCCGTATTTTTCCATCAGGTCGAGTTTCTTTTTGCCCATCGCTTTGCGCAAACTGTCTGCTTCGGAGAGCGAGAAGTTGGCGAGTTGATTGGCGATCTGCATGACTTGTTCCTGATAGACGATGATTCCGTAGGTGTCTTTCAGGATCGGGGCGAGCATGTCTATTTCGTATTTGATTTCTTCGCGCCCGTGCTTGCGGTTGCAGAAGGTGGGGATGTTGGCCATGGGGCCGGGGCGGTACATGGCGTTGAGCGCGGTCAAATCTTCGAGCGAATCGGGGCGGGCGTCGACGAGCAAATTGCGCATGCCTTCGGATTCAAATTGGAAGATCGCCCGGGCGTCGCCGCGACCCAACATGCGATAGGTTTTGGGATCGTCGACCGGAAGTTTGTCGAGATCGATCGCGCCTTCGGCATCGAGCGCTTCCTTGACGTTGCTGCCGTGGCGCTCGCGGATGAGCTTGCACGTGACTTGCAATTTCGTGAGCGTTTCGAGCCCAAGGAAGTCGATCTTCAGCAGGCCGACGGGATCGATGTGGGCCATTTCATACTGCGTAAGCATCATGCCGTTTTTGTCTCGGTAGAGCGGGCAGTATTCGGTGACGGGCTTGTCGGCGATGACGAGTCCGGCCGCGTGGCAGCCCGTATTGCGGGAGATGCCTTCGCATTTTCGCGCGAGGTCAATGAGTTCGGCGACTTCGGGCATGGCGTTGTACATGCCGTTGAGTTCCTGATCGTCATCGACGGCGTAGTGCGTTTTGTCCTCGGGCTTGCGGTCGGCGGGTGCGGC
>JANXLS010000527.1 GCA_025355035.1 Planctomycetota bacterium
AACGTACAGAGCCTTACAGTTCTTAATGGTACATCGCCAGAAGTTGGTCAAATTCCTCCTCCAGCCTGCGTGCTTCAGCATCCAGTTTTTGCCGCTCCAATGCGTCGATCGGTTTTCCAGTCTCGGCGCGCACGCGGTAGCGAATCTCTTCTCGTTCACTCCGCGCGAAGGCGATGCGATGACGAAGTAGCCTCCACACGAGGGTGTTTCCAACAGCTTTTGCCCGATCCGCCGTACGGCGCATTAGATCTTGCCATTCACGGCCGTGTCCTTCCTTTGCACTGTCGCAAATCTGAGCATAACAAATCATGTAAATGATGTCCGCGGCCATCCATTCAGATGACGTTTTTATTGAGGATTGATTAAACTCAAATTGGTGAGTTTCCGCTTCCGCCCAGCAAGTACACGGAAATGGAAAATCATAACCGTGCGACCACCATTCTTTATTGACAACGATTTTCCATTTCGAGGCTGAAAGCCAGTCAGGGAAAAACTCGCTACAAACTTCCTGGTACAGCGATTCCATCCGAGCTTGGTTGATCGTCACAATACTCCTCCCTTCCCTTCGATACCGCCCGCGACTATCGACGGCCTCAAGATTTCAAGCGAATTGCCGCCTTGCACTGCCTGTCAACCGATAAAAAGTCCGTGTCCCAAGCCTCATTCCTATCATTGAACCGTTCAAATCAAGGAACCCCCTCCGCCTCTCTTCGCACCTTCAAATTCACGCTTCATCGTGAACCCATTTTGTTCTTCCGTCGATCTCGACCGGCTTTGCTGGAACCAATTTGTCGCCAACGTACAAAGCCTTCGCACCCTTGTACCAGCGTCGCATCAAGGCGAACTCACACGACACCGGCACGTCCGGCACGACTGAACGCATTTCCTCGCACATGATGGTTACGACGCGCTGGGCTAACTGGTCATGGTCGGTACGAATCGGGAACTCGATCAGCACTTCGTCGTGAATGAAGTTGACGACCCGGAACCCCTCACGGATAAGCCGGTATAGCGCTTTCTTCGCACCGTCGGAGGCCAATCCTTGGAAGGGTGTGTTGCGCGCGGCGCAGTAGCGTGGATAACCCCGCAATCTGCCCGTCAGGGTTGAGACGAACCGCTGGCGGGGTGCTATCATGTCCCAGAGATCGCCGCCGGCGATCCGCTCACGAATGCGCGTGTCAACAATCACACGCTGGGTCTTTGTCAATGCCGGGGCGTTTACTGCGACTTGCGCTGCCACGGACCACGCCCAATCGATCTCATCGTGCTCATAGAGCCGGCCGCGCGTCTTGGTCTTCGTTTGACCGCAGACGACGCCTTTGAAAATATGCACCGGCCAGGGCAGCCCCTCGAACCTTGTGTAGCTTCCAACTTTCGGATGGGATTTCCACGCCTCAGGATAGCTGTTCGCGAAGACTTCCATTTCGTTCGAGGTGAGATGCTGGTTCATCTCGGGCCACATGCGCAACCACTCGGCCTTCTCTTCCTTGGCCTGCTCTTCGGTCATGTGAACGCCGTACGCGGTTCGGGCGTATTCCACGAACGTCTTCGCGCCAAGCCCGCCGGGCAAACCGAAGTTCTTGGCTTTGCTCTTGTCTCGCAACTTGTCGGCCTCCGGGCCGAGTAATTTTAAAATGCTTTTCTTGTCCCACGCCGGCAGTGTGTTGATATCCAACCCTGCGCGGAACGCGGCGTCCAGTGCGTGCAGGTCCGCACCGCGTTGGATCGCTTCGGCCATCTTCGAAAATCCGAATCGAGCAAGGCAATGCTGGGCAAGCGTCACCAGTTCAACCCCGGAATAGTCGCACGCGAAGAGAAGGTAGCCGGGGCGGGCACATAAGCACTGCCGAACGACGCCTTCACGCGGCAGGTTCTGGAGATTTAATCCAGTGGGACCATAACCGTCATCGCGGCCTCCGCTACATGATGTCCGGCCCGTGTTGACCAGCGTGTTGAATCGGCCGCGCACAACCACACCACCCTTTT
>JANXLS010000565.1 GCA_025355035.1 Planctomycetota bacterium
CCTTCTCCTTTTGTGATGGTCCCGCCATTTTCCAAACTGTCGATGCCCATTTTGCACAGCCCGGCGCAGATGTTGCCGACCGTCGAAAGCACTTGCAGCAATCCCAGCGATTGGGTCCGCGCACCAGACGGAACAGTCTCCGCAATCAACGCCACCGCAAGACCGAAAACTCCGCCCACGCCAACGCCCGTGAGGAAACGGCACGCCGCGAAGTCGAGCATCGTGCGGCTGAAGAAGCTCATTCCAGTGAACACGGAATAAGTAAGAATGCAAATCGCCAGCATTCTGGCGCGGCCATATTTGTCACCCAGCGAGCCGAAGATGATGCCGCCGATGCCCCAGCCGATCAGGAACCACGCCGTCACTTCCTTCCCGGCGTTCTTAACCTCAAAGGCGGTCGCAAGCGGCATGAGCGACGTGAGCGCAGGCACGCGCGCGAGCGAGAACAGGCGCTGATCGAGGCAGTCAAAAAACCACGCACCGGACGCGACGAGGATCACGAACCAGTGATATCGGGACAACTGCTTCCACCACGGACGGCTGTCCACGGCCTCTGTTTTTGCTGCGTCGCTCATGGAATTTCCTTTGATGAGATTTTGAAGGCCCGCATTATCCCGCTCAATTCATTCTCGCCAAATGCAAAAATTAATCTATCTCTCGCAGAGGCGCAAAGACGCAAAGAAAAAAGAGAAAGCAGCAGGAAAGCCCATTTGGTTCCCGAGTCATCAACGAGCTGTCTCATTTATTATTTTATTCTTTGCCGTTCTTTGCGTCTTTGCGAGAAAAAAATGTCGTCACATCCAATATCGGAATTGATAGCACACCGATTCCATCAACGCCACGTTCCACGGGCGGGAGCGATGCAGCTCTTTGGTCAATTCGTTGCACTTGGAAATATCGCGCAAAATCTGATCGCGCAACGCTTGCGTAAATCGCTCGTCAAAAAACACCGCTCCAACTTCCAGATCGTGCAGCAAGCTGCGGTGATTCAAATTGTAAGAACTGACGATCGACCAGCAGTCGTCGATTGCTGCGACTTTCGAATGGATCATTGAAATCGGATACTCGAACAGCCGGACTTCGTGCGAAAGCAGTTCGTCATACAACGCGCGAGCGGCCATCGCGGCGACGCGAATATCGTGCTTCATCGCGACGACAACAGCAACCTTTACTCCACGCTTCACTGCCGCATACAAGGCATTCAATACATCGCGATCCGGAATGAAAAACGCGTTCTCGATTAAAATGTAGCAGCGGGCCGCACGAATCGCCCGCAAATACGCTACTTTGATACGCATCCGATTCGCCAATTCCCGGTTGTGCACGATTCGAAGCAGCAATCGATCGCTGGTGAAACAAGCCCGCTGCGAAACGTCTTCCTTGTCCTGCATCCAATCTTCGTTCGATTCGGGCGGCAGTTGATAGGAATTCGAAGCTGTGTTTTTGTGGGCGGGATGTTCAGCGACAATGGGCTCGCTGCGTTGCCATGTCTCCTCGAAAAGCCCCGAAAAAACCAGAGCCTGATCGCGCCCGTCAATGCGGATGTGCGTGTCCCGCCACCCGCCGCCACCGTCGCGCACCGCTGCGTATTCGTCCGCAATATTCAAGCCGCCGATCAAGGATACGTCCAAATCTGCGACGATGATTTTGCGATGATCGCGGCGCTGCACCCATCCAAATCCGCCGCGCCAAAAAGAAGATAATGGATGGAACACGCGGAGTTGCACTCCTGATTCGACCAACTTTTCCTTGTAGGCGTCTGGCAATCCCATCGACCCAACGCCATCGATAATCATCCGAGTTTTCACGCCCCGTCGCGCTGCCGATTGCAACGCCTCGGAGAATTTTCTTCCGAACAGATCGTCGCGTAAAATATACGTCTCGAGTACGAGGGTCCTCCGCGCACCATTGATCGCGTGCAGCATCTGCGGATAAGCCTGTCCGCCGTCGATCAACAACTGCACCGAAGCGCATTCGAAAAACCGCTCTTTGCTGCCGCCATATAAAAGCCGCAACGCGTCAACCGCAAGGCCATCCAAGCGAGGTGACACCGCTGGCAACGAAAACGACTCCGCCGGACGCTTCAGTTTCCAATCCAGAAACTGCTGAGCTCGGTATTTTGCGTCATAGAAAAATGACAGTGCGATCAAGGCGAATGGATACGTCACGGCGCCAGCCATCAATCCCGATCCCAGCGCGACCGCACTCAACACCGCGAGAGTACTTCCACGCAACGCCACCAAAGCGGCGAGTTGATTGTGAAACGAAGCGGCGGGATGTAGCCACGTCCACAGAAAATCGGAGGCGTTGAATCCCGCCAACGCAGCGTGCCAATCGGGGGATCCGGTCATCCAGAAATATTGAGCGAGCTCGATTTCGAAACGAGCGATGAATTGAAGATCAAACAGCACCGCGACCGCGGGAACGATCAACGCGGCGACTTTGTTTCCGCGGAAGAAAACAGCTGCTAAAAACGCCGCCAGGAACCGCACAAACCGCAGCGGGAAAAACACCCCCAACATGCCCGCTGCGATTCCACGCGCAAGCCGCTCGGGTGATCCTCCGCGCTCAAAGACTCCGTTAACGTACCTTAGCGCCCAATTACCCAATTCGCCCTGTTGTGCACCCGCCAACGTACCCATGCCTTTCAAAAAAAACGTCGCGATCCACGCGGTGGAAGATTCCGCAGAATTGCCATTTTCGCAACGCGGACCTTCGAGTATAAAGAAATGTGTCGAGTGAAGTCTAACGACAGACGCGTACGCGCGCAACAGGAGCGTTGGCAGAGTGGTCGATCGCGATGGTATTGAAAACCAATTTTTATGCCCGCAGCGTGGGCAAAAGAAATTGTGGGAAGTATCTGCAACTGAATCAACCCGGCCCGCTGTTTCCACGCGGTGAGGGGCGGCGGCGCGGGCCGCCATCCAACGAACGGCTGACCATGGACGGCACTGCGTACAGGCCGGTGAAACCCGCGACGCTGGATGCGATCATGGCCGGTTGCATTTCGCTTTTCAGCAGGCCGGCTTGTTCCAGAGTCCTGCAGAATGCCAGCAGTTCGCTCTCGATTTTGCGAATTCCGCCGCCGCTTTTTCGCGACAACACTTCCGCCAATTCGCGGAGTCCGGTTGAGCCGTTGCAATGCTTCCAAATAAACGTCGCCGTGGGACTCAAGCGCCATGAGGTGCGCGTTTTCGGACTGACAACCAGGGCTTCGTTGTCCAACTCTTCCCAGGCAATCCCGCATGATCGGGTCCATCGCTTTAACATTTGTTCGTCTCCCGCAAATAGTCATGGTACTGATCGAATTAGGGCGGCGATAAAACTCGCCGCCGGCAATCTTCATTTTTTAGAACGTACCGGTCTTCACGCTATCGGTTGTGCCGCCGGTGGGTGGAACCGGCGGGTTCTTGGGTTCGGTTGGGGGCGGCGGCGGGCTGCTCTTGCCGAAAACGGGCATTGCGGGATCGCCCATGATGCACTCGGTTCTGCTGAGATCCTGATACCAGTTTCCATTGGATTGATTCCCGTTTTGACCCTGGAAATACGCCCATTGTTGAGCCTTCAGCAGCACGTCGCCCCAGCGCGCTTTTGAGCCGCCGGATTGCATTTGCGCGAGCAACTGCTGGACGAACGCCATGTCCGGCCCGGCGTCCATGTACGTTGTCGTGCCGATCGACGCCGCCATGCCGCCTTGAGGCTGAACCAGCGCTTGAATCGGAATGCTCCGGTAATCCTGCTCGACTTTGGCCACCCAATTGAACGTGCAGGTCGCGGCGATGAAGACCACGTCTCCCGTCCAGGTCTGAACCGAATCGGTGTCCAGAATGTGCGGGGCATTGGCGCCCAGATGGATCGCGCTGCCGTGGCCATTGTAGATGAGCAAATCCGCATCGCCGCACGCGGCCTTGCGCATCGACTCCGTGGCCTCCGCAGCCGTTTGATACGTGATGCCGAGATAATCGCGCGTCCAGGCAATCTCCGGATTGGCGGCGACGAGGCTTACGGCGTCCGCGGCGAAATCGCCAGCCAGAGGATCGGCAATGTCGGCGGAGATGTGCGCTCGAAAACCCGATTCGGGCAACCCGTGGTAATTCAGAACATGCTTGACCGCCACCGCTGCTTCGGCCGCGTTATTGACCGGCAGGCGCCCAACGCTCACTTCAGGATAACCTCGCCCCAAGTCGCCAAATGTCGCGTCCGAAGTCGTCTGCGACCAGAACGTCGTCGACACCAGGAAGCTGGGGCAGAGCGGATCGATCGCCGCGCCTGAGTAGTTGTGGTAATCGTAGTTCGTCCGGCCGACAAGCAAGAGGTACTGCGGGCGCGTGGCTTGAACGGCTTTCTGAATGCCGTTTGGACCGTAGCGGCCGTAGTTGTAGTAATCGAAAAGTTGTTCCTGATCGACGAACACGCCCTTGATGCCTTCCTTGCCGTGCGCCATCAGCAACGGCTGCACCGCCGTCGCGAACTGGCTCGGCCCCGTCGCGAGATATTGCCTCCCGCCCGCCAGGGGTTTCACCACGCGCCGGGTCACCGCCAACGGCTTCATTTCCGAACCGGCTGGGACGACCAGGAACTTGCCCGTTCCACCCGCCGCCGCATTGAACCGAGCCTTGATCGATCCGTCGGCCTGCACGGATGTCTCGTACGGAACCAAACTCGCGCGGTCGGTGAATCGCGTGTCCACGACCCAGAGGTTCGCGGTGCTGAGGTTGGACAGTTCGTAGAGCTGGCTCGTGCTGCCTGAATTCACGATTTCGGTCGCGCCGGGGCCAGTCAAATTCTTGCTGTAGCTCACGGACAGCGAATGAACCAGTGCGATTTGGCTGGTCACGCCATTCAATGCGGGCGTGGCCAGAGCGATCGCGTTGCTTCCGGCATTCAGCGTGCCGGTGGGCACATTGAACGTGATCGACACAAAGCGTCCGCCGCCGGACCATACGGCCTGCCCGACCGGCTTCCCGTTCACGAATGCCTGCAACGCATGATCGGGCGATGTGCCGGTCGCTGACGTCAGGCTCCACGCGTACACCGTCAACGATGCCGAACCGCTGGACACGCTGTCCAGATTGATCGTGAAATTCGCCGTGCCGCCCTGAGTCAGATACTGGCTCGAGAAATAAGGCGGATAATCGTACGGCCGCAGGCTCCAGTCGAAGTACATGTCGTGGAATTGCTCCGTGACGGACGCGCCGCTTATGCTGGCGGCGGTTTTTCCGCCGGCGAAAAGACCGTTGGCGCTCATCGGCGTGCCCGCCGGAGTCGCGCTGTTCGAATTGGCCAGGAAGAACGCATCGTTGCCGGTATAGTCGTCAGAGTATCCCGGACCATACAGGAGCACACCGGTTGGGGTCACCGCCAGCGCCGACAGCGTCCGGCCTTCGCGCTGAATGCTCAGATTGTTCGCATTGAATCCGGCAGGCAGCATGGACTGCGGAACCATCAGCACACCGCTTCCCGTGTAAACCACTTTCGCCAGAGTTCGGCTTGCCCCGCCGGAACTCGGCTTGGGGAGATAGCGCGGCAAGACGCCGGGCGTGGCCAAGCCGGTGGAAGGCGCTGCCGCACTTCGAGCGGTTGCGGACGCCGTTTCGGTTGAATATGCCTGACGCGGAATCGCGGCGGCAATCTCCTGCACCTTCGCATTCATGAACGGCGCGCCCTTCGCGTCAAGAGCCAGCCGAGCGGTGGCGCGTTCAGTGGGTTTTGGAGCATTCGCGACACCGGCGATCGGCGCATTTGCCGCGCCAGCCGCATCGCTTTGCAGTTGAGCAAACTGACCGCTCAACTCCGCGCCGCGGGCGGATGCGTTTTCAGAAGACAAACCCTGAATCGCCGCATCCAATCCTTCGTCCGACAGCGCCACGCCCGAACCGTCCACCGTAACCGGTCCAGCCAGATAGCGATAGAATTCGCCGGACCCGCCGGTATCGACCGACTCAAGGCGATACTCATAAGCGCCCGGCGCCGGCCAATCGTAAATGCGATAGGTGCGCGCGGACGGGTTGGTGATCTGGCCGGCGATCATCGCCG
>JANXLS010000644.1 GCA_025355035.1 Planctomycetota bacterium
GGATTCGAACGACCTTGAACGCGAACGCGGGATCACGATTCTTGCGAAGAACTGCGCGATTAATTACATGGGCACGCGCATCAACATCATCGATACGCCCGGACATAGCGATTTCGGCGGCGAAGTGGAACGCGTGCTTTCGATGGCCGACGGTTGCTGCTTGCTGGTCGATTCCGCCGAAGGCGTTCTGCCGCAGACGAAGTTCGTGCTGCGCAAGGCCTTCAGCCACGGATTGCATCCGATCGTGGTGATCAACAAGATCGACCGCGGCGACGCTCGCCCCCATGAAGTATTGAATCAGGTCTTCGATTTGTTCGTTGAAGTTGGCGCGCACGACAGCCAGTTGGACTTCCCTCACGTCTTCGCGATTGGCCGTAAAGGGCTGGCAAAATTGCAGTTGGAAGACGAAGCGGTGGATTTGCGACCGCTCTTCGACATCATCATGGCGCATGTACCGACGCCATCCGGAGACGACGAAGCGCCTTTGCAGGTGCAGGTCGCGAACATCGATTACAATGACTACGTCGGTCGTATCGCCATCGGTCGTATTGCTCAAGGCACGATCAAGGTCGGCCAGCAGTACACAATGATTGGACAGGACGGCAAGCGCCGCAACGAACGTGTAACGAAGGTTGAAGTGTACGAAGGTCTTGGCCGCCGCGAAGTTCAGTCGGCTGGGTGCGGTGAAATCATCGCGTGGTCTGGATTCGAGGAAGTGCACATCGGCGATACGATGGCGGGCGGTGAAAATCCTCAGGCTTTGCCGCCGGTGCCGATCGACGAGCCGACACTGTCGATGATGTTCATGTCCAACAGCAGCCCGTTCAGCGGCCAGGAAGGCAAGTACGTCACGAGCCGCCAGGTCCGCGATCGGTTGGAAAAAGAAGCGCTGCGCAACGTCGCAATGAAGTTTGAACCGACGGTCGCGCCGGACGTTTTCAAGGTATCGGGACGCGGATTGTTGCATTTGGGTGTCTTGATCGAAAACATGCGCCGCGAAGGCTACGAATTGCAGATCAGCAAGCCGCACGTGATCATGAAGAAGGACGAAAACGGCAAGCTGTTGGAACCGATCGAATCGATCGCGGTCGATGTGCCGGAAATGCACATGGGCAAGGTCATCGAATTGCTCGGTGCGCGCCGCGGCGTGATGGAAAACATGACGCAGCACCAGGGCCACTGCCATCTCGAATTCAAAGGCCCCAGCCGCGGCTTGATCGGCTTGCGAAACAAGCTGCTGACGGCGACAAAGGGTGAAGCTGTTCTGCATCACAGCTTTCTCGAATTCGGCGAGTACCGCGGTAATTTGGGCGATCGCGGAACGGGTGTGATGGTCGCCAGCGAAGCCGGACAAGTGACGGGATTCGCTTTGCAGAATTTGCAGGATCGCGGAGAATTCTTCGTCGATCCGGGCGAGCAGGTTTATGAAGGACAGCTCATTGGCGAGCATTGCAAAGACAACGACATCGCCGTCAATGCCGCGAAAGCGAAGCACTTGACGAACATGCGCAATGCAAACAAGGAAAATCTAGACACGTTGAAATCGAAGCGCAACTTCTCACTGGAAGAAGCGTTGGAATACGTCGAAGACGACGAATTGGTCGAAGTGACGCCGAAGTCGATCCGCCTGCGCAAGCGGCAGTTGCAGGAAAAGATCCGCTTGAAGGAAGTTCGCGACAAGAAGGACCGCGACGAATCGGCGGCGTAAGCTTGTTGTCTCTCGCAAAGACGCGAAGGCGCAAATAACGGCCAAAATAAAATGGTACGAATAAGGGCAAGAAACGAAACTTTGCAAAAAGGTTCGTTTCTTGCCCTTTTTTTTACTCCAATTTTCTTGCCGTTCTTTGCGCCTTTGCGTCTTTGCGAGAGCCTACCCAAACGCGATGGCTTCGAAGTTGTGTTCGGATTTATAGACCTGCGTCCACTTCAGCGCATCGGTTGAAGTCAGGATTCGGCCGCGCCAGTTGATTCCGACGAAGAGTTTGTTGCCGAAGCACATTGTTTGAGGCGCGTCTTCGTTGGGCTGGGTTTTCCAGGCGTAGCCGTCGGACGAGAAGTAGGTCAGCCCGGGAGCCCCGGATGTTGCGCCCATCCCGGCGGCGACGAATTGAGTCCCGGTCCAGACGACAGAATTGAGATGGATGCCTTCTTCGCCGCGTTGCTGGCTGAACCAATTCAGGCCGTCTTTGCTGGCCATCCGCAGGCCGTGCAACCCGACGCCGACGAAGACGCCGCTGCCGTAGGCGACATCGACCAGAGTGTCGATGGCTTTGGCTTGAGTGGCGTCCTTCCAGTCTTTGCCGTCAGCGGATGCGGCGCGTCGGCCTCGATCGCCAACGCCGACCCAAAGGTTGTTGCCGTAGGCAAAGCGGCGAATCAGGAATTTTCCGGCGATAGGAACGAAGTCCGTCCACGTGTCGCCGTCGGTTGAAATCATGACGAACTGCGAGGCGGCACCGACCGTCACCGGTTCGCCACCCATGGCAAGAAAATAGCCGTTCGCAAAGTTGAGGCCACGAAGATAGTACTTGTACTTGCCGTCTTTGTTGATGGACTTCCACACGTTGCCGTCCGGGCTGGAAGAGAGGATGTTGTTGCCGCCAAATGTGCCGACGGTCACGAACTTTCCGTTGCCTATCGCGGCGCCACGGTAGTACTCGCCCTCTTTGCCGAGTTGGAGATTTTTCCAGTCCGACCCATTATCGGAAATGAGGCGCTGGCCCTGTTGACCGACTGCCAAAAACATGTGGAAACCCTTTTGTTATTTGGTGTTTATCGTTTGATATCTGTCATTTAAAACAACGTGCACAACGCGGGGATTCAATGACAAATGCCAAATAACAAATGGCCGTTAAATAAGCCCCGGCAAACGTCCGTCGTATCCGGCGAATTTCGAGGTCGCGCTTTCGCCAAACGTCTTGACTTTCGCGCCCATGCGGTCCAGCATTTCGATGTAGAGATTGGCGACGGGCGTGCCTTTCTTATAGTCGACCTGGCGTCCGGGCTTGAGTGATCCCCCGGCCTTCCCGACGAGCAGCGCAGGGCATTCGACGCGACCGTGGCCGCCGTCGGCCATATAACTGGTGTAGAGCAGCATCGTGTTGTCGAGCAGGGTTGAACCGCCTTCATCAATCGCCTTCATCTTGCGGACGGTTTCAGCGAAGAGCGACGTGTACCACGCGTGAATCTGGCGGCAGGCTTCGCGCGCGATGGGGTCGGCGTCTTCGATGCGACCGGCATTGCCTTGGTGTTCGAGCGTGTGACAGTGGCGTTCGTAGCCGACGGTGACAACGCCCGGGAACATCGATTCATCGCTGCCGACGGCGAGCGTGCAGACGCGCGTCGTATCGGTCTGGAACGCGAGCACCATCAGGTCGCTCATCAGGCGGATGTATTCGGCGTGGCGTTCGGGGTCGCGTTGGACGAGTTGCGGATTCTTGAAAAGATCGAGCGCCGTCGTCAACGGGACATTCAGCTTCGATTTGCTCGGCGTCTGAGCGTCGAGCATTTCTTCGTCTTGCTTCGATTCGAGGAAATGCAGGCGCGTTTCGACGGAACGAACGGACTGGAGGTATTCGTCGAGCTTGATCTGGTCGGTCTTTCCGAGCTTTCCGCGCAGACTGCTGGCGTCATTGAGGACCAGATCGATGACGCTCTGATCGTAGGAATCGCGCTTCGCCGTTTTCGCAACGGCGTGGGCGCTCGCGGCTGCGCGTCGCGCCCAGTTGGGAACGACCGGTTGACGACCGCGGAACATGCGGTCAAAGACCATGCGCGGATTGGCTTCGTATGGGACGGCGGTGTTTGTGTCGCGGAAGGAAAATTTCGTCTCTTGATTGCTGAGTCCCATTTCGATCGATGGCAGAATCGTCTTGCTGCCGACGGCATTCGCCGCGGCTTGATCGACGGAAATGCTGGCGAACGGTTTGCCGCCTTCTTTCTTGACGAAATCCGCTCCCGTCAAATGCAGGAAACCACAGTGCTCGTGACCGTTCAGATTTTCATTACGACCGTTTTGGCCGAGTCCCGTCAGAAGCAGCATTTCGTCTTTGACGAATTCGAGCGGCCGGAGAACCGACGGCAGTTTCGTGAACGCGCCGGCTTCTTTCATCTTCCACGATTCCAGCACCGTGCCGCCAGTGACGGTGAAGATGCCCATGCGCAACGGTGGCGTCGCGGAGACTTCGTCCGCGTAAGCCGAAACACTGGATAGCGATTCGAGGAATGGCAGCGCCATGAGGGCTCCTGCACCTTTTATAAAGCCACGGCGAGAGGGAGATGGGTTGGTCATGGGCGTCCTGTTCGGAAGGGGCAAATTTCAAGCACGATGCCACGTTTTGCGTAGCTTTGCAGTTAAAGAGCGACTCATGCCAAATGTTAAATCACAAATGACGAATAAGTCGTCCTACATTGTACACCGTGCCGAACAAATCCGGTCGTTTCTTTGAACGGAAATTGAGATAGGATCGAGCGGGGCGAAAGGAATCGAAATCATGTGCGGACGCCATATGCACCATGTTCTTTTTGAATTCTGCCAGATTTGTTTAAATACACACAAACTTCAATCGTCAATCTTACACAAGTAGTATGGAAATGTGGTTCCAAACGTTTTTTATAAGGAGTGAACAAATGAAGTACGCGCGAATGTCCTTGATGGTATTGGTTGCGCTCTTGACGTTGCCGGTGTTTGCTGATGTGGTCGACGATTGCATCAAATTGGCGCAGGGCGGAGTTGGAGATGAAGTTATCGTGGCTTGGTCCGAACGCCAAGGTGGCGCGAATTTGACCGCAGCCGACGTATTGCGGTTGAAGGACGGCAAAGTTCCGGATCGTGCCATTGCGACGCTTCTGCGAGCCGGCATGATGGCGCAGGCGCAATCCGAAATGCGCATGCCGATGCAGCCGCAATCGCAGCAGATGGCAACGCCCGCTCGTGCGGAATCCAGCGTCGTTTATTCATCGTCTACGCCTACGACGACGTACGTTTATTCCGATCCGTCACCGGCGTATTACTCGACGTACTACAGCAGCGCTTACCCGTACTACTACGGCGGATATTATTACCCGTCTTACTACTCGGGCTTAGGTTTGGGTTTGAGCTTTAATTTCGGTCACAATTACTATGGTCGTGGCGGGTACTATGGCAATGGTTACTACGGCGGCTACCGCGGCGGTTACTACGGTGGATACTCCAGTGGTTACTCGGGCGGTTACTCTGGTAGCCGCGGTGGATACTCGGGTGGTTCGAGCAGCCGCGGCGGATACTCGAGTGGTTCGAGCAGCCATGGCGGTCGACACTAAATCCTGAAAATTCTTCGGAGATTATTTCGGAGCCACGTCTGTATGACGTGGCTTTTTTTTAAATTCGCGCTACGATTGATGCGGATTACCCAAAAAGCCGTGCGTTTTTTATCTAGCTGTATTCCGGCAAAGGAACTTTTGACGATGCGTTTGAGTGTGTTTCGGTTTTGTCCACTGTTGATCCTCGTCCTCACCGCCGCTCCTTTTTCGGCGTTCTCCGCTGCGCCGTCCGTCGTCGCAGCCGCCAGTCCGTCCAGCGGTGCCGCGCCTCTCGCCGTGTTCTTTGACGGCAGCGGTTCAGCGGCCAACGGCGCCACTACGTACGCGTGGGAATTCGGCGATGGTGGTGCGTCAACATCGGCTACAGTAACGCACATTTACAACGTCGCCGGCACGTACACTGCAACATTGGTCGTGGCCGATTCGCTGGGTAACATCTCCAATCCCGCGTCCATCGTCATCACGGTATCCGGTGCGGGATCGGGCAACGTCACACCGAACATGAGTTATCGTCTCGCTCCGTTTACGTCGTCGTTCCGCATTAATCGCAAAGCGCTGAATTCCGATTCATTCTCGATGCGCGGTTCATTCAATACGGTCGATCTCGCGCCCAACCTGCTCAACCTCGCTGCTCGTATTGCAATCAACGATCAGTTTTTTATCAACGGGATTATCACGAGTGAAAGTTCGTTCTCGAATCCCGCCAATTCGACCAAGCCGACATTCTTCGTTTACATCAACATCCCGGATCAGCAGTTCAACATCGTGATCAGCAAAGCAAATCTCGCTTCTGCGTTACTGGCATCGGGCGCTGTCGATGCAACCGTGACCAAGTCCGTCCCGGTCAAATTTGCTCTGACAATCGGTTCCCAAACGTACGATTTCACGCAGTACTACGACTACACGGCGACTCAGGGCGTCAACGCTTACGGTATCTACGATTTGTCGAAACAGTTGGGTGACGTGAACGAAGGCTTCTTCGTCGTCAACAAAGCATCCGCAGTGGAAGTCCCGGACACCAAATCGCACTTCTTCGAATTCGACGGCTACATCGCGCGTTCGAATTCGACACAGATCAATCTCCCGCAGCCCGGACTTGTTATTCCCCCGACGGCGACGTGGAAATTTACGTTCAATGAAGCAACGACCATCACGCTTCCGTTGGACGGCTTCAAATACAACAAGAACCTCATCACGTACACGCAACCCGACCGCGCCATCGGCGGCGTCCATACCGTTGTCATTGACACCGTCAAACGTACTTTTGCCGTGACGACGTGGGATATCAAATCCAACGCAAATTTCGGCGGATCCGGACTGCCTGTTCGCGGCGAAAGCTTCCTCAGCTACAATTTCGTCCTGCGATTCGATCTCGATCAATTCGACACCGGCAACGCCGTCACGTCCACGCTCAGCATGGTCACCGCCACCAAGATGACGCGAAAGACCTCCGATGACGCGTTTTGGCAGACCGGTCGCAAGAAGCCGACAAAGTAACGGCAGCGAACACTCACACTTTTCGAATGGCGCGGGTGAACTGTCCGGCGCCGTCGAAGCGTCCCATCCGGCGATCGGTAAAAAACATGTTCAAATTACTGTTCGTTCTGCCAGTAATCGCGTTTGTAGACCCCTTCCTTTTATATTGGATGTGGCCGCACCTCAATTTCAGCGTCCAACTCGCCGCTTTGATCATTTTTCCGCTCGTCGTGACGATTCTTCTGCGCAGCAAGCCGATTTCGGAAGGCGAGTTATTCGTCCGGCCGATCCGTTTCGGAACCCGAGTTGCAGCATGGTACCCCGGCCCGATTTCGAAAGTGCTATCGTTGCTTCTAATTGTCCCCGCGATCGAACGCGGCGTCATTCGCTGGGCGACGGATCAGTTCCAGCAGCACATTTTGCGTGGCATCGCGCCTGCCTCGAACGGCACACCCGGTGCAAAAACCAAAGCAGATTCCTTCTCCGCAGCGCCTCGTCCCGGCGACGACAACCTCAAGCGCGCGCGTGGACGAGTCGTTGAATAACGACCTTCGAACGACGAACTGCATTGCTTAAATTTAAAATAAAAATGACCTTACCTCTGCCGCATTTGTATCACTAACAGGTGTATCCTCTGTAGGGTTGTTTCACGCAAAGTCCTGGTGAAAGCGCGACGACAATGATGATTCTCAAACGTTCGTGGTTGCAGTGTGTATCCGCTCTCCTGATTGCGACGGCGGCTGTCGCTGTTTTAGAGCGCACCGGCAGTGGTGAAGGCCGATCCGTGCAGACTGTCCGCCTGAATGTCGAACCGTTGAACGCGCCTGCCGATCCGGGTCCGACCACCATCCTTGGAGCCGAGAGCACGCCGGGCGGCAACAAGTACGTTTGGGTCGATCTCTACGTCGAAGGCCCCGGCGATTGCCGCGTGTATTTCGATTTCAAAGACAAAGATCACTTCCATTTCTGCGACCGCAAAGGCAACGCAGCCACGCTCGGATTGCGTGAAGCCGGCGTCGAACAAATCTTCGCCAAAGGCACACTCGGCGGCAGCGGCGACATGCGCATCGCGCGCCACGGCTGCAAAACAGGCGTTTTTCAAAACGGCGAACTCGCCGCATTCGCCTTTGACGACCGCCTCCTAGAAGGTGCCGTCGGATACCGCATGTTGAACGGCGGCGCGCCCGTCACCGTCCGCGCCGATGCCCGCGAAGGCATTCACTTCGCCGACGATTTCATGCTGACCTCCGGCAAGTCCGAGCATTGGCATGGAAATGGCGACGCCAAGCGCGGCGACTTCGATGTCAAGTCGCTCAAAAATCCGTTGCTGAGCGCCAACGCGTTCGCGTTCTTCGGAGCCGGCTCAAACATCAACGCCATCACCGGCGACACGTGGTGGGACAACTACGTCTATGAAGTCTCCATGCGCGGGCCGGAGATCGGAAAGATCGGACTCGTCTTTGCCTATCAAAACGAAAAGAACTACGGCATCTTCCGGTGGGGCTCGCGCGGCTTCAACGGACGCAACGATGCGCACCGCGAACTCGTGCTCGTGCGCGACGGGAAAGAAGAAGTCATCGCCAAGGCGCCTGGTGGTTATGCGCCCAACCAGTGGTACAAAGCAACGATCAACGCCAGTTACTCGCGCCTGAGCATTTTCGTCGACAAGCATCTGCTGCTCGAAACACAAAACCCACGCTTCGCCGCCGGTTCCGCTGGCGTGTGGTGCGACGTGCCGCTCCCCGAAAAACTCGCCAAAGGTCCCAAAGAAGAAGAATTCGCACTCAATAGTCTCGAAGGCCTGATGCGCCAGCACGCCGTCTTTGATGACGTCCGCATCCGCTCGCTGGACGATTTCGAAGACCGTTTCCCGACAACCGGCGAACTGAAATCCGGCTGGCTCGTCGGCGAAGGCGATTGGGCCATTGGCGAATCGCCCGAGGCCGAAAAAGGCGCGATCAAAAGCAACACGCTCACCGTGAAATGCGTGGGCGATTCCAAGGCCCTGATCGGCGATCGCCGATGGTCGCAGTATCAGGTCACCGCCGATGTCAAGCCGCTGAACAAAGGCGCGGCCGGCGTAGTCTTGATGCACCGCGACGAAAGCAACTACTACGTTGCGAAAGTCGAAAACAGCCTGCTGAAACTCGTGCGTGTTTCCAACGGAGTCGAACGCGTCGAAGACAATGTTCAACTCGCCTCCGGCAACGATCCCGTACGCATTCAAGCGACCGTTAAAAAAGGCCACATTCGCGCGACAGCCGACGATGGCGCCTCCGTGGAAACGTTCGACGGTGAAACACGTCTGCGCGGCCGCGCCGGTCTCTATGTTCAAGCGGCCAATGGAAGTTCGTCGCCCTCGGCGGCTTTCTCCTCCTTCCGCATCGCCTTCCTTCCTGAACCGGAACCGCTGGTCACCAACAACGCAATCTTCGATGAAGAAGCATCGATGAACGACTGGAGCAACCCGGCTTCAGAATGGGTACCGCCTTCTGATGCACAAATCGAAATCGTCGATGGAAAGCCGGTCACCTTGCTCTGGCACCGCAGCCAATTCCCAGGCGACGTCGAACTCTCCGCCGAACCTCGCGAAATCACCTCGCCCAGCCACATCATCGCGCTCTCCTGCTCCAAAGATGGCATGACCAAGAACAACGGTTACGTCTTCCGCTACACGGTCACCGACGAAAAAGGTTCCGGCGGCATTCATGTGGAAATTCTGCGCCAGGGCGAACTCGTCCTCGAAAAGCAATTGGGCGACGAAATTCGCCAGTTGTCCAGTCTCGCCATCCGCCGCTGCGGGAAATACGTTGTCGGTTTGGTCAACGGTCGGGCCGTGCTCTCCTTCCGCGACAACGATCCGTTGAAAGGCAGTAAAGTGGCCTACAAGACTGTTGGCGTTCAAGTCAAGACCGAAGCCATGCGCATCACCAGCGATCACTTCCGCAACGACACTTTTTCCGGAGCGCCGGTCAATTGGCGCGTCGCCGGAACTGCCATCGCCGAAGTCACCAACCGCTGGCAATGCGATCCGCGCTGGACGTTCTTCAGCCTCCAGAACGAAATGCGTCTCGGCAAACCGGCTGTTCTCTGGAGCAAACAACTTTATCCTGGCGATACGACCGTCGAATTCTACTTCGGCAACAAAATGGACCACGCCCGCGGCAACCCTTACAGCTACGCTCGCGACATCAACGTCACCATCGGCTCCGACGGTTCCGATTTGACGAAGGGCTATACGTTCAGTTTCGGTGGCAACAACAACACGGAAAGCTACATCATGCGCGATGGTGTGATCGTCAAACGCTTCCCGGCGCGCATCCCCACGACGATGGACTACCACCGGCATTGGTACTCCTTCAAAGCCGAACGCCAAGGCAATCAGATCAAGTTCCGCGTCGATCATTTTTTCGCAAGCGCCGAACGCAAGAACCCGGAACTTGTCTTCGAAGACACGCAGCCGATCGTCGGCGACCGCGTCGCGATTTGGACCTACGACCACGGGATCATGATCAGCAAAGTCCGCATCTCCGGCGACAACGGCGAAGACACAGAGAGCCCGGATTTCCTCCCGGCGCCCGTGAAAACGGTGTACGATAATCCGGCAGCGGGAACTGCGCCTAAAAAGAGATAGCCCTTCGTCGCGAGGCTACGCTCCATGCGCGTCGCGACGCTATTTGAATCAGGATTGGGTTCGTATGACCTTGCGCTCGATTATAAATCCAAAACCATCCGGCAGAGCTTTGTTGTGGATGGCGCTTCTGGCCGTCATCGGCCTCATTGCCGTCTCGACGCTCGCACTGTATGTCGGCGGAGTGCTTGGAACAGGTGTGGGTATCAAAGTCGAATCCGAGCCATCCGGGGCAAGTGTACTCATCAACGGCCACGTCGCCGGCGCAACGCCTGTCATGATAAAAGGATTGTCGAGCGGCAGCTACGATGTGCGACTCGAAAAATCCGAGTTCCAGCCGGTCTCGCTGCATGTCGAAATCTCGGGTTCGGCTGCCAAACGCATCCACGAAAAATTAAAGCCCGTCGCGCGGGGAGCGCTGGTCGTCAACGTCAAGCCCAACGACGCCGAAGTCCTCATCGACGGAGAACTGGCTGGCCACACGCCCCTACAAATTTCCGGAATCGAAACCGGCCCGCATGAGCTCCTCGTCCGGAAAACGAACTTCTCGACGTACTCGTGCCGCATGGAAATTGTGGCGGGCGAAACCGCGAAATACGACGGCATTGAACTCAACGACAAGATTCTCGAGTTGATGGAAGGCCAGATCAAAACCGAACCCCAGCGTGTCGCGCATTACATCGACTTGGCGCACTATTATTTCGTGAACGACAAGTTTGACGAATCCGTTGAAACATTCCTGCTCGGTCAGGAAGCGATTCAAACCCCGCTGGATTTCGATGGCTCAGGGTTCCCCGGCAAGTCGAAGATGTTGCCCGAGGAAATCGAACTCGAACAACGTTTGCGCCGCGAAGACGCCGCGCGCTACCCGAAGGAACTCGAAAAGCACCGCTCTTTTCCCGGCAAGGACACGAAAGTGTTCCGTATGAAATTAATGGAAGCGTTCGACAACACGAGCCGCAAAGACATCAAAAAATGGTCCTATGTCAAGAGTTCCGCACAGGAAAAAATCGCCGCGCGAAATTACGATGAAGCGGCGAAAGTGTATAAGGCGCATATCGTCGCAGCTCCCAAATCGCCCGAACTGCCGCTCGCCTATCTGGCACTGCTTGAAGTGCAATGCATGGACGGCAACATCGATGCGGTGAGCGACACCTTCAACACATTCTTCACGCTCTACGAAAAGAAAGATGGCCTGTCGCTGCGCTCCGCCGGAAAAGTGCTCAACGATTACGTGGGGCGTCAGAAGAAAAAGCCGGATCAAATGCGGCTTTTGACACTGTCTGAAAAAACACTGCGAGCCGGACTCCTTCTGCCCTGCGACAACGAAGCTAAATCGGATTCCATTTACGAACTGGGCATGTCGATCTTCGAACAGGACCGCGTCTCCGAATCGATCCCGATTTTGCGCCAGTCGATCGAAGGCACGCGCGCGCCCAGCAAACAGGAAGATCGACAGTTGCGTTTGGCCGAGGCCCTGCGAAAATCAGGCGACCGTGCGGGTGCGCTGGCGTTATACGAATCGCTGAAAACCAGCGAACGCCCCAACGTCCGCGAATCGGCAAATTACGGCTTGATCGTGATCAAGCAGAGCGACGCAAAGCCTTAGCGCCTGCTTGTCGTTGTTATGGTCAGGATTCTCAGAAAGCGCTGCATGCAATCGTCTGATACCCCCATCGGCAATGACGCAACCCCGAGCGTTGAATCGGTTCCTCCCAAAACGGAAACCGTCTCAGTATCATCGCCTGCTGCTCGTGTTTCCTCACCCACGAGTGGGACCCGTCTGATCATCGGCGGTGTGTTGGCATTGGGCCTGCTCTTCGTCCTGAAAAAGAATCTCGACCGCAACCTCGCCATTGAAAGTGCCCCGACCGGCGCATCCGTTTTCATCAACGGACGTCTCGTAGGCAAAACGCCGATTCGAATCGGTGATCTAAAAGGGGGCACGTACAGCGTTCGACTTGAAAAAGAAGAGTTCGCGTCCGTGTCGCTCCCCGTCGTTTTGGGCTTGGGCACGACGCACCTCAACGAAACACTCCCGCCGCGAGGTGTCGGCGTGGTGAAAGTCGCCGTCGAACCCGTCGGCGCTGAAGTCATTCTCGATGGCGAACTCGTCGGCAACAGCCCGCTCGATTTGAACTCCGTCGCAGCCGGTTCGCACGAATTGCTGATCCGCAAAACGAACTTCAAAACGTACACGCAACGCATCTCGCTCGAAGCCGGGCAGACGCAGGAATTCAAAGACTTCGCACTCGAAGACGTGATCCTCACGATGCTTCAATCCAACATCGAAAAAGAACCGCAGCGCGTCGGGCATTACATGGACATGGGCCACTACCTTTTTGCAAATAACAAGATCAAAGAGGCCGGCGATTTCTACGTGCGCGGTTTGCAGGTCGCCGGACAACCGCTGACATTCGATAAAACCATCGCTCCCGAAGAACGCGTCGCTGAAGAGCAGGCGCGCGGCCATGACATCGAACGCATCAACGACGAAGTCCGCAAGAAACTGAACAACGCCGGACGCAATCTTCACGAAAAAGACCTCCGCCTTCTCGCCGAACGCATCGCTCATCAACAGGAAGCGAACGCGATGAACAACGCGGGGGATTGGAAATGGGTTTATGAACAGGCACGAAATTTCATCGAAGAACGAAAATTCGACCAGGCGGAAGCCGTATATCAACGGCATATCGAAGTCGCAAAAGGCCGGGAAACTGTGGCCCAAGCGTACATTGGCCTGATCACGCTGCGGATAAATTACATGAAGGACGTCGCACAGGCACTCGCCGCCTGCAAGGAATTCGCCGCGTCTCCGTTCAGCAACAACGCCGCCGTCGCGCGTCAGGGTGCCAACGCGATTTACGGCGGAGCGTCCAATTTCGAAGGCAAGAACCGTTCCGCGATGCTCGCAGAAGCCGAAGCGCTTCTCCGGCGCGCGCTCGCCAATTCACCGCGCCGCAGCGAAATGAGCGCGCTCTGCAAATTTGAACTCGGCAACGTCATGTTTCTCCAGGAACGTTTCGAAGACGCCGTTCCGCTGTATCGAGACTCCGTCGTCGAAACCGGCGAACCGACTACGAAAGAGTTACGCAGCCAGCGGCAGGTCGACGCCCTGCGCAAACTCAATCGCAACGATGACGCGCGCGAAGTCCTTAAACTGCTCGCACGTTCGCCTCGTCCGGACATCAACACCAAAGCCACCAGTGATCTGCGCGAATTGGATGCGATCAAGATCAAATAACGCCACATTTGCTTTTTCCGCTCTCAAAATGTCGTTTAACGCACAAATCGAAACTCCCGTCCGATAACCCGGTCTTTTTGCCTTTAAACTTCGCAACTTTTCTTTATGCTTTCGGCACAAAACTCAGTCCGCAGAAAAGGGGTGCACCGACTTGGCCAACCGAACAGCATTGTACGAAACGCATATCGCGCTCGGCGCGAAAGTCATTGACTTCGGCGGCTGGGATATGCCCGTCGATTATCCAACCCACATTCTCCAGGAACACCACGCCACGCGCCAAAACGCAGGTCTCTTCGACACCGGTCACATGGGCGAAGTCGTCGTCGAAGGACCGGGCGCGCTCGAAAGCCTTCAACGCGGCCTCAGCCGCGACCTCAGCGGGATGGAAGACGGGCAGGGGCGGTACACGCTCCTCTGCAACGAACGCGGCACTGTCATTGATGACTTAATTGTCTTCAAGCAGGCCGACGCAAAATACTACATCGTCACCAACGCCGGGACGCGATTGAACGACATCGACGTGATCAAGTCCCGCCTGACGAATGCAAACCTCCGCGACCTCACGCCCGAGACGCATAAACTCGATTTGCAAGGCCCAAAGACGTTTGACATTCTTGCTCAACTCTGCTCGGCGCCGCTCTCAAAATTGAAGCGCTTCCGGATGATGGACACCGTCGTCGCGGGCGTCCCGGCGATCGTTTCGCGCAGCGGTTACACCGGCGAAAAGAATGGCGTCGAATTGTTCTTCCCGAAATCGGAAGCCGTCAATGTTTGGTCCGCGATCATGGAAGCAGGCAAATCGTTCGGCGTTCTGCCGTGCGGTTTGGGTGCGCGCGACACGTTGCGCCTCGAATGCTGCCTCCCTCTTTATGGCCACGAACTCTCCGAAGACATCACGCCGCTCGAAGCAGGATTGAACTGGGCGCTGACCCTCGAAAAAGATTTCGTCGGAGCCGCCGCGCTGCGCCAGCAAGCGACGAACGGAATTCCACGAACCCTCATCGCGCTCAAATTTGCCGGACGTTTGCCGGCTCGCGCGGGGCATCCGATTTTCGCCGGTGACGAAAAGATTGGCGAAGTCACGAGCGGCACCTTCGGCCCCAGCGTCAATTCGGCGATTGCATTAGCGCTCGTGAAGACCGGATCCGCTCCGGTAGGAGTGACCGTGCAAGCTGAAGTCCGGACATCGCGCATCGATGCGACCGTCGTTGAAAAACCGTTTTACAAAGCAGCGAAATAGAGGACAGCCAAAAAGCCATATTTTACCCATAAAGACACCAGGAGCACCTACCATGTCGGCAACGATCGTCCCGGAAGGCTTGAAGTATTCAAAGGATCACGAGTGGGTCAAGGTCGAAGGCAACGTCGCCACGATCGGCATCACCGATCACGCGCAACACGCGCTCGGCGACATCGTCTTTCTTGAAGTCCCTAAACTCGGTGCCGAAGCGAAGGTCGGCAAGACGGTAGGCGTCGTCGAATCCGTCAAAGCCGCCAGCGACATCTACAGCCCGGTCAGCGGCAAAGTGATCGCCGTGAACACAGCGTTGGCGAACGCGCCGGAAACGATCAACAAGGATTGTTACGGAGCCGCGTGGATGGCCAGAATCGAAATGAGCGCACCAGCGGAATTAAACAATCTGATGGACGCGGCAGCCTACGCGAAATACGAAGCAGGTCTTTAACAGCAGGGGCTAGTGCCGAGGAACCGCGGCACTCAGCGCTCGGCACTCGGCACTTTTTTA
>JANXLS010000699.1 GCA_025355035.1 Planctomycetota bacterium
TCAACCTTCCCCGCTTCAAAATCCGCCGACATCCCAAACTCCTGACTCCCCCAATTATGGGTATCGGCATTTTTTGAGCGCAAGTCCGGTTATGCACCCTGCGCCCTCCGTCCCGGAGTTTCCATGCTTGTCGATAAGTAGCAAACCAACTATAAATTATAGCTGCATGTCACACCCGTTTCGAAACACCTTTTCCCTCGGGAGTCGCTTTATGCTTCCTCGTTTACTCATCGCTTCGCTCCTTTTTAGTGCGCTTTTTTTCGTACCGATTTGTCCGGCGGAGGAGGCTGACGATTTGCGTGAAAAAGGCATTGCGGCGTTGAAGGAGTCTCAGGCGAATCCGCGCGCGATTGTGGAGGCGGCGAGGTGCTTTGTGAAGGCTGGCGAACTTTACAACGCTGCGGGGAATGAAGAGAAGAATGTGGAGATGAATTCGTTTCTTTATTGGTGCAAAAAAAAGATGACGATGGAGGACATCGACGCGTTTACGAAGGGCGGGGAGGCGGCGGTTTCAACGAAATTGGCTGCGGTTGAAAAGTTGGTTCCGAAGAGTGATGAGGCTCAGAATTATTTTGATCGGGCGGAGCAGTTCGCGAATAATAATCCTGGCGAGCACATGTTGATTGCGGTGCGGTTTTATGAAGTCGCGGATCGGTTCAAAGGGTCGGATGCGAGTTTGAAGGCGCAGGATCGCAGCTTGAAAGAGATGCTGTTGGACAAGTCGGCGGTGGGTGAGAAGACGAACGCTCCGCCGGTGGCGGTGCGCGCGGCGGAGGCGACTCCGGTGAGTGTGGGGAGTCGCGCGATGCCAACGGTGGATGAGGCCAAGGCGGTTGAGAAGACGATTAAAGATCTTTTTAAGGACGAGTACGCGAAGACCGATGCGGCGGGGCAGTCGGCTTTGGTTGCGAAATTGTTGCAGCAGGCTGACGAAAATAAGGACGATGCACCGACGATGTACGTGCTGTTGCATGAGGCTCGGGACCATGCGGTGGCTGCGGGGGATGTGGCGTTGGCGACGGACGCTCAGAAGAGGTTGCGCGATGCGTTCAAGATTGATTTTGCGGCGATGCTTTTGGATTTGAGAAAATTGGAAGCGAGCGCAAGAACAGCGGGGCCGGCGACGGTGTTGGCGGCGTTGTTGTCGTTGGGAGCCGAGGACGCTTTGGCGATCGATAATTTCGAGCTGGCGGTAAAGTACAATTCGCGCGCGGAGGACCTTCTGCCGCTGATCAAAGACGCGACGTTGAAGGAGCATTTGAAGGTCGAGGTGCCTCGTGTGTTGGCGTTGAAGGTGGCGAGCACGGCGGCGTTGGCGGCTCAGAAAACGTTGGCGACGAAGCCGAACGATGCGGACGCGAATTTTGTTGTCGGGAAGTTTGCGTTGCAGAGGGGCGATTTTGATGGTGCGTTTGGGATGTTGGCGAAGGGGAAGGATGAGACGTTGAAGAGCCTGGCGAAACGCGAGGCGAAACCGTCGGCGGAGGCGGAGGATCAAGTGGCGTTGGGGGATGCGTGGTTTGATGCGGGCGAGAAGGAAGCGAACGCGTATTTGAAGGCGCGGATGAAGGAGCGGGCTGCGTTTTGGTATACGAATGCGCTGCCGGTCCTGAGTGGGTTGGGGAAGTTGAAGGTGGAGGTGCGGTTGAAGTCGCTGCCGAAGGTGGCGGGCGTTGAGCGACCGGCGGGGGAGAAGGTAGAGGCGAAAACGGAATCTGTTGCATCAACCGAAAAACGTTGGATTTCGAAGAATGCTACTTACATCGCGAGTTCCATCCAGCCAGGTTTCGATCCTATGCCGGCATTGCTCAATGGCGAACGCCCAGCGCACCGTGGGGGCGGAGAAGTCGTCGGGTTCTCTTTTCATACGAAAGAAGAGGAAAACCCCTTTATCGTTGTCGATCTGGGACGCACTTGCCGTATCGAAAACTTTGAAATCGTGAATCGCAATCATCGGGATGCGGGTGATCGGGCACGAACTCTTTCCATGTGGGTTTCATCGGAAAGCACGGGACCGTGGACCGAGGCTTGGAAGGCCGCGAAAGCCGAGTCCATGTGGTCGGAAAAATTGCCGGTGCCCGCGACAGGACGGTATGTCAAATTGGGCTTGCGGGAGAAGAATCAATTTCATTTGGCGTCGATCAAGTTTTATGGAGTGGAGGCGACGAAAACATCGGCTGCGACTTCCGGGGAGAAGCGTTTGATTTCGGGCCCAACTGCGAATCTACCAACACAGAACGGCTCCATCCCCGCCGGGAAACTTAATTCAGATATTATCTATGGGCCCGGCGAATTAAAATTGAATGGAACTGTGCAATTCGAATCCCTGAACAATGGCGAGGTGAAAGCGGAAGTCGTGCCGGGAACGATGCTCAGCGGCGGTGAATTCAATCTTGGACGTCCTGGCAACATGACAGCCATTGGCACTCAAGAGAATCCATGCATCTTTAAAAACGTGAAATTTGCTCAGGATTTGAGCGCGAATTTTTTCGCAAAAGGCGCAGTCTTCGAAAACTGTACGTTTACAAAGAGCGGCGGATGGATGGCTTATTTTGCAACCAAATGGCGTTTCCACGGATGTACATTTTATAAATGCACGTTCGGAGGACTCTCCGGCGCGAACTACGGTTTTGTGTTTCACGGTTGCACATTCATCAGCATGAAGCTTCCTGAGATCAAACACAATTCAGATGGTGATTACCTGAAATGGTTTCGCTGGGATTGGAACCAAATCGGAGGATGTAGTTTTATCGATTGCGACATTTCACCCACTGTATTCTGGTGCAGTGAGCAATCGAGTTTTATCACTAGTCGCTTCGAAACGGGATTGGCAGTACCGTTGGGAAAGAGTTGGGAAGTCGAAGCTTTTATTGTCAATTGCACAGGAAAACTTCCGACCGAATCAATGGGTGAGTCCGTGAAGATCGTGCAAGCGAAAATACCCTATCCCGGACCGACCCCGCCCATGTGCAATCTGCCGGAACTGGCTCCGGCGTACAAGTTACTTGCCGACATGCACCGAAATTACAAATGGATTTCAAAGGATGCGACCTACACGTCGAGTTCGGAACTGTTCGAACCGTCCCCAACACTATTGGATGGCAATCACGGATGCCCGACAACGGAAGATCGCACTTTTGCATTTCAAACGAAACGGGAAGATGCGCCATTCATTATCATCGACTTAAAAGCCCCGCATTCAGTCGCGGCGATCGAGATTGAGAATCGATCCATTTGGATTGCAGAAGCTAAGACACTTACCGCGTGGATAGGTGATTCACCTACGGGTCCATGGGTGGAGATTTGGAAGAGCAGCGACAGCCATCGGACACACTGGCAGATAGTGCTTGAGAAAGCTATAAACGGTCGCTACGTGAAATTGGGATTGACCGAATTAACGCATTTTCATTTGAATGAAATGCGGGTGTTTGAGAAGCGGTGAACGGGAAGCGTGGCGAGATAATAGCGATGCGCGAAGCGAATAACCACGTCAATGGCGAAATCGGTTGACGCGCGCGTTAGCAATTGTGTCGCCGCTGACGCGGCTGGGGGGAATTTCGTGGTCCGGACCGTGGCCTGGTTCGCTTGAAACCCCGAAACCCCGGGACAGAGGGCGCATTGTGTTTTGCGACGTAAAAGAATGCGTCCTCTGTCCCGAATGGCACATACTTAAGCAGCTCCCCGAAGTTGTTTTCGTAGGACTTCGCGGGGTTTGTTGAGTAGATCGTACTGCTTGGG
>JANXLS010000726.1 GCA_025355035.1 Planctomycetota bacterium
GCGTCGATTTCCGCAGCACGTACAGCACCTTCGAGCGCTGTCAGTAGTGCTAAGGTTAGGACATATGAGAAGCGTGAACGCTGTACGATCATGAAACCGGCGGCTCAAGACTGGGTGTCGAATTTGCGCTGTTTGTCACTACACCGATTTTTCACTCACAACGCCGGTTTTTGTCCAATCCAAGGTCGCGCTTAAAACATCAACTGCTAAAGATCTCGCATCTTTTGAGGACTACAATTTCCACGGGGCGCGGCCTTCGCGGTAGAGCAGTCGGTTCGCGGCTTCATCGCCGATGACCCTATCCTTCTCCGCGTCCCACATCAGCTTACGGCCAAGGATGTACGAAATATTTCCGACGATGCAGAGGATCGCGACTTTATGCGCCGCTTCAATGTTCATCAACGGATCTTGGCGTGTCTTGATGCAGTTCACCCAATCCTTCACGTGGCCGGGACTGTGGAAGACGGTCTCGCCGCCGGCTGGAACACGGTAGCGCTTGACCTTCGCGTCGGTGTTGCAACCGCCATCGCCGCCTTCGAACACGATCGAATCGGTGTCGCCCCAGACTTTAAAGCCGAAGTGGTTGCCTTTGTATTCCGGCGGCTTCTCGCCGGGTTGGCCCCAAACGAGCGTCCAATCGGGGTTCTTGAATTCATAGACGATGTTCATCTTTGACGGGCAGTCGTACACGCCGTGCGGCGGCGCTTCGCCTGTTGCGTCGATCGACACCGGTCCCTGTTTATCGGCGTTCATGAACCACGTCGCGAGACTGAACACATGCGCGCCGCGATCGCGGATGTAGCCGCCGCCGAGGTCCAGCACGAAGCGGAATCCAAAGTGCGTCCGCGCCTTGTTATAAGGCCGCCACGCCGCGGGTCCCAACCACATGTCGTAGTCCAATTCCGGCGGAACGGGCGAATTGGGCGTGTTGTTGTCGACGGGATTCTCCGGATGGAAGCACATGATCTTGTTGACCTTCCCCAGCATCCCGTTGCGGATGAATTCGCACGTTGTAAACGAATCCGGGAGCGAGCGCCCCTGTGAGCCGATCTGGACGACGCGGTTGTAGCGCCGCGTCGCATCGATCATCGCGCGGCCTTCAGCGATCGTCACACTCGACGGCTTCTCGCAATACACATCCTTCCCGGCCTGACACGCATGAACCGTCTGGACGCCATGCCAATGATCGGGCGTCGCGATCAACACCGCGTCGATGTCTTTGCGTTCCAGGATTCGACGGTAGTCCGTGCAGACAAACGCTTTTTCGCCTGCGACTTTCACCGCCGCGGCGAGGTGATCTTTATCGACGTCGCAGACCGCCGCAGCCATCTGCTTTTCATTATTCAAATGCCCGCGCCCACGTCCGCCGATGCCGATGAAGCCGACATTGATGCGGTCGTTCGCCCCTTCGCGGCCTGGTTCAGCGAGCACACCGCTCGGGATAACATAAGGAGTCGCGAACCCTGCCGCGACTGCAGCAGTGGCTTTCAAAAATTTTCGGCGATTGAGTTGTTGAGTGGCCATGATTCAATTCCAAATGGGTGTTTAAGAGGTGCCCAACTTTATAGTACCCCGTCTGCCGCATTTTTTTGCAGCGTTTTGACCAAATCCGTCAACGGACCTGCCGCATCGCGTTCATTTTCTATTGCTTTGCAAATACGCGATCAAATCCAGGATCTCGGCGTCTTTCATTCCGTTTAGAATGCCTTCAGGCATCATTGAGAGTGTTCCACGAACTTTGGATTTCACTTCGTCTTTGTGGAGCGAAATCACCTCGGTTGCAGTGACGATGTCGAGGCTGTTTTCGGTTTCGTTGCGGACGATGCCGGTCAGGACGCGGCCGTCGGTCGTCTTGACTTTCCACGCGAGGTATTCCTGCGGAACGATCGCGTTGGGATCGACGATGTTGACGAGCAGGTAATCGAGATTCGCGCGGCCGGAGCCGGTCAGGTCCGGGCCGACGTGGCCGCCTTCGCCGAAGAGTGTGTGGCAGGCGAAGCACGTTTTCTTGAAGATGTCTTTTCCGCGCGCGGCGTCGGTGGATTTCGGCGGGGCGTCGGCGACGGCTTTTTTTAAGCGCGCGATTTCGGTGAGCTTGTCGGCTGCTGTCGTCCGGGCGATGCCCCAATTTTCGGCGATCCACGCATCGATCTCAGGTACGCCGTGCGATTGCAGGGCGTTCGCGGTTGCTGCGGTCAGGTCGGTGCGCGGGATGCTTTTGTTCTTCAATGCGGTGAGCAGGGATTGAGCGCTCGACGATCGCGCGGCGAGTGTCGCGAGGGCGTCGGCTTTTTCGGCGGCGTCGAAATTGGGATACAATTGCAGGATCAGCAGCGGCGTCTGTTTGTCGTCGAAGCGTCCCAGCGCGCGCAGCGCATCGCGGCGCATGTCCAGATCGCGCACGAGTTTTTGCAGCAGCGGGACGATTTTGTCGTCGCGGGCGTCGATCAGCGATTGCAGCGAGTTTTGGCGCGGAGCCAATCCGGCCTTCTTGTCCTCGGCGATTTTTCGGAGCAAATCGAGCGAGACGGCGTCGCCGAAGACGGCGGCGATCTGTTGCGCGAGCGCTTTGATCTCCGCGTTCTCACCCGCCGAAGCGTTCTCGTACCACTCTTTCCAATGCGGAGGCGCGTCCACTTTAAAACGCCCTTTCAGCGCGGCGGCCATGCCGGAGAGGAGATCGAGTTGCAACGCTTCATCGCTGGTTTTCGAGAGTTCTTCGACAACCAGCGGTAGTTTGTGTTCGGACATGCGGCGCGCGATGAAGGGGCGAAGTGCGGGGATTTTTGTTTCGCGGAAAACTTCGAAGGTCCAAGTAGGGTTGGCTTCAATTTGGGGTTCAATTCTGTACCAGAATAACAACATGACGTTGCGATTGTTCGATGGAAAAGGATTTTTTGAAAGTCGAAGCAATGCTTCTCGTTTGTCGTTTTGATCACGATTTTTATATCGCCAACTGTTGAATGCCGATTGCCAGACCGACCAATTCTTCGTATCCGCAGCGTCCATAATGATATCGTATCCTGTCGGTTCTTTGGGATCTATTTTATCCAAGGCATTTTCAAAAGCACGATTTGCGGGTGCGGCCTCATTTTGCTTTCTAAGCGCGTGAGCCGCTCTCCAAACTCTGGATCCATTCACATCTTCCACAGTCAAAGCAGCGCTACTTAGGGCGGGTATTTTCTCCCCATACCAAATCTTATATATCCGCCCGCTGCCGATTTCCGTTCCGGAATGGCATTCGCCGTCCTGGTGCCAGTCGCTCACATATATCGCGCCATCCGGGCCCATTTTCAGCGAGACGCCGCGAAAGGATTTGTCGTTTGTCAGCAGGAAATCGTCGGCGTGGTGGGCGACGTAGCCGTCTTTTGTTAATTCGAGTTTGTCGGTGTTGATGCGGTTGCCATGGGTGTTGCACATGAATATGGTGTTGCGGTATTTCTCCGGCCAATCGGTGCCTTTGTAAATCAGCGCGCCGACGTGCGAATGGCCGCCGCCCAGGTCGGCGAGTTTCAACCCCTTCTTCGTGTCGCCCCATGCGCCTTCGAAATGTTTGTGATCGGCGATGCCGCCCATCAGTTCGTACGTGTATGGGTTTTGGTCCTGCTCGTGTGAGCGTTCAAAACGGGCTCCGGGGACGACGTGGAAGAGGTGCGCGGTGACGTTGTTGGTGCAGAACAGTTCCCCGCGTTCATCCCAATCCATGCCCCACGGATTGGTCATGCCGGTGCAGATTTGTTCGAGCTTCTTCGTCACCGGATGATAGCGCCAGATGCCGCCGTCGATGAACGTTCGCGCCGCGTCCGGCGTTCCGGGCGGGCCGACGCGCGAACGCGAACTGATCCCGTTGCAGCCGTACAGCCAACCGTCCGGGCCCCACGTCAGGTTGTTGACGATGTTGTGCGTCCCGGCGTGAGACCAGCCGTCGAGCACGATTTTGGGTTCGCCGATGACGGGTTTGTCGGCGTTGAAATCGCAGGGAATGAAATATAAATTCGGCGGCGACGTGACCCATATTCCGCTGAATCCGAGATTGAAACTTGTCAGGTAATTGGCTTTGTCCCAAATCACGGTGCGCTTGTCCATCCGGCCGGAACCGGTGGTGTCTTCGAGCAGCACGATCCTGTCGTGGCCTTCCGGAGACCATTTGGGATAGGACAGAAATTCCGCTACCCAGAGGCGACCGCGATCATCGAATTCGAAACAGACGGGTTGGACGACATCGGGTTCGGCGGCGACGAGCGCGGCGTGGAAACCGTCGGGGAGTTT
>JANXLS010000727.1 GCA_025355035.1 Planctomycetota bacterium
TCGCATCGCCAATTCAATCGACGACCGCTTCCGGAACAGCCCGTATGAAACACGGACAATGACCGAACGCGCCTTTGCAACTCAGTTCGTGACCATGATGGGCAATCTCGAATTATTGTTGCGCTCAATCGGTTCCGCCGTCGTGCTGACGATGCTCTTGGTCTCCGCCAACACGATGATGATGAGCGCGCGCGAACGAACGCGCGAAATGGGCATCCTCAAAGCGATGGGTTTCAGCGATTCGCACGTGGCCCTGCTGCTGATCGGCGAATCGATGACCATCTGCATGGTCGGCGCGCTCATTGGCGCGGGGGGAACGTACATCGCGATCAATATCTTCGGCTTCAACCCCAAGCCCGATTTCTTCCCTGTCTTCCGCATGCCGACCGCTTCGATCACCGCCGCGTTCATCATTGCCGCCATAACCGGCATCGTCAGCGGAATCGTCCCGGCGTTTGTTGGGATGCGCTTGAAAGCCACCGAAGCCCTGCGCAGCATGTGATCGTTTCGCTTCGTTCTCTACTTCTTTCGAACATGCAGCATCACCGGCTGCGACGTCTGCAGTCCCGCTTGCTTTTCCACAGCGAAACACAACCGATTCGTCTCCGGCACCCACCGTTCCGCCGTCAAAAATATCTGCCGCTCGCTCAATCCTTTTTCCAGTAACACTCCGCTCAATCCGATGTTATCCACAATCACTCCATGCGGGAGATTGTCCACGCTGAACGTAATCAGTTCCTCGTGCCCGTTTCGCCGAACCTTCAGCAACACCGGCACCGTCTGTCCCGGAACGATCGTCACATCCAACGGCGTCTTGACCCCGTCCTTGTCGCTCGGAGCCAACATCACAAACAGCTTCGGCTTTGCATCCAATTTGATGGCCGGAAACGCAGCAATCCGTTTCTCAACCGTCTTTCCATTCACCTTCGCCGTCGCCACAATCTGAATTATCTTCAGTTCCGCCTCCGACGGCTGCTTCGCACCCTCGCTCGCAAACACAACGCCCGACGCGTCACGATGCCCCGCTTGAACAACGATCGGCGATGCAATCGTGATTCCGGGCGGTGCGCCGCTGATCTCCACACGCACATCCTCGTCGAACCCATCGATCCGATCCACCGTGATCGTAAAACTTTTCCCGCTGCCCGCGTTCACGCTCAAATCGCCCATCGCAATGCTGGGAACAAAATCCGGTTTCGGCTCGCGAATCATCAAGTGATAAACAAAATCCTCCCCCGATTCTCCCCGTGTATCCGTCACGCGAACAATGTACGAACCCTCCGCCGGAGCCGTAAACGTCAGCCGCGAATCCCGGCCCAGTCGCCGTTCCCCATCGTCGTCGTTGACGTAATTCAACGTAAAAACAGGCAGCCCATTCGGAGCCAGTTTCTCCCCGACCGGATGCGGCTCAACGATGTAAACCGGCTCCTCATTTGCGTGAGCCATCGAACTCGTATCAAAATACGCGCGCCGACTCCCCCCGGTAGAATTGTAAAGCAGCGAATCCGAATCCGGTCCCTGCGGCGCGCGGAAAAGCCGACACACTTCGCCCTGCATGTACACGTAATTGTTCAGTTCCATCTCCTCCCAATTCTTCAGCCGCACGCCCAAAATAATCGAATCGATTGATCGAAAATTAATGTACGAATCCCGAACAGCGCACAGTTGCATTCTCGGAATCGCGTTCCCCTTGGCATCGAGCACTTCAATCTTCGTATCCACTGGCGAACCGCGTTGAGCCGCGACCGTTTCAATGACCCACGTCCGCCCTCTTTTGGATTCAAACCGATAACAATCCACATCCCCCCCGCCCTGCCCGCTCGTCGAAAATATTCGCCCTTCTGCCGCGCCCGGAGCGCTCATCGCCGTGGCACTTTCCGGCGTGTCGTTCGGCTCAACTTCCTTCACCTCCGGCACATCAATCGCCAGAGCCTTCAACCCCGACCGCGTCCGGAATTTCTCTTTATCCAAAGGGATTATCACGTCCCCCGCTTCGCCCGCTTTGACCGCAACTTTCATCCCGGCAGGCAGATTGTATCCGCGCAATTGAATGTCCGTTTCCGCACGCGCCGGAATCG
>JANXLS010000753.1 GCA_025355035.1 Planctomycetota bacterium
CCCGTCCACGCAGAACGCCGCCTGCGTGGGCATTTTCATTTTCACGCGGCGCATCATTGGAGAACTGACATGCCGACTCGAATCCTCAGCCTCATCCCGGCCCGCCGGCGCAACAAGCTCTTTGACGAAATCCGCTTCCTCATCAACGAGGTCGATGCACAGGACCGTTCGCTGGAGCACTGCGGCGAGGGCATGGCCATCGACGAGACACTCGAAGAAGTCTGCGCCCTGCTCAATCGCGAAGCCAAGCGCGCGAAGAAATCGAAGAAGATCTCCGCGTAAAACTCAAACATCCACCCGTTGCGCGCTCGCTTGCCGGGCGCGCAGTTTCCTACTTCTGAGGGCCGATCATGCACCAACCCACGCCCACGATCCCTATCATCGGCGATTACGATCAGGACGAAATTGTCGAACGTCTGCAGCCAACGGACTGGCTGTACTCAACCGATTTCATCCTTCGCCGTTTTACCCGCGTGAACTGAAACCACGCGTTCCACTACCACACAATCAAAAAGGAGTTTTCCCATGCTCATGTTGAGCCATGCGGTCGAAGCGTCACGCGACGACCTGTACAACGTTGTGACGCCCGAGCCCACGCAAAGCTGGAAACCCGTCCCGCACATCGAAGTCGTCAACACCCTGACCGACCGAGCCGCTGCCCGCGGACTGGTCATCAAGAACGAAAAGTTCGCGCTGCTCGACGGCACGCTGTACGGCGAGAATGGCGTGCAGACGCGCATCCCCGGTGCACGGCTGTTCGGCAGTTTGGACTTCGCGCCGATTCCGGGGATGCCCTTTCCCGCCGGCTGCGCGCCCAGCTGCGGTCTGCGCAACAGCACCGACAAATCTTTCGCGTTGTCGATTCTCAGCGGTGCCCGCGTTTTCGTGTGCGCGAACGGCGTTCTGTCGGGCGAATTTGTCATCACTCGAAAGCACACCAGCGGCCTGGACCTGATCGAATCCATTGACGCAGCGTTGGATGCGTTTATGAAAAGCCTTCGCGGATTCAACCAGACGTATGAGCAATTGAGGTCGCGCCAGCTTCGGAAGACGACGGCTCACTCGTTGATCGTCGAGTTGGCTCGCGCCGGTGCGTTCTCTTCGAGTGACATTCTTCCTGTGGTTCAGGAATTTGAGAATCCGCGTCACGACGAATTTCGG
>JANXLS010000820.1 GCA_025355035.1 Planctomycetota bacterium
CTACCCGCTCGATGTCTGTGTTGTGAGCGGTGAGAAATTGGGTACGATGGGTGATCCATACCTCATCAAGCATGACGGAAAGACTGTCAAACTCTGCTGCTCCTCCTGCCTTAAAGAGTTCAACACGGAACCCGCGAAATACATGCGAATTTTAGAGGATGCCGAGAAGAAGAAGACGCTTGGCAAGTGAGTTTCGTTGGTCGAGGCGATTGGAAAATAATGTGAAGGAGGGAGTCGTGAAATACTTGATGGCGTTGGTTGTAATCGTCGCGTTGAATGGCTGCGATCGTGACGAGAATCGCATTGACAATGGGACCCGTAGCGGAGCCGCTGATTCTGGAGCGGCACAAGCATCTTCGCCGCCAAAATCGGAGACTTTGAAAATTACGTATTCAAAGGACGATCCATTTCAAGCCTCGCAACCGGGAAAGAAGGAGGCCGCTTCGGGGGCACAGGCCGGACATGAATCAAAAGAAAAACCTGGTCAGGAAATGAAGTCCACGCAGGAAAAGAAACCTAATCATGAGGAGCACCAACACAAATGAAGACAATCGAATTAAAGGCCGCATTCATTGCGGTTTCATTTCTTGTCGGTGCAACCGGCTGTCAGCATCTTTCAACAGACGCGGCTTTGGCGGATGTTCAGAGCAATATTTCGAAACGCCTCAATAAAGAGGTGCGTTGGAATCCCAACAACGGCATGGGCTGCGCTGAGTCGATCCAAGGGATGCTGTCAAAGGACCTGTCGGTGGAGGACGCGGTGCAGGTCGCGTTGTTGAATAATCGCGGGCTTCAAGCGGAATTTGCTGACATCGGCATCGCTCAGGCAGAACTGCTGCAAGCAGGCCGTCTGAAGAATCCCCGCCTCGACGCGACGTATCGGCCTCCAGTTTCGAGTGGGCCAGCCGCTACGGCGTCGCTTGATCTGACACAACGGGTTTTGGATTTAATTCTCTTGCCGTTGCGAAAGAAAGTGGCGGCGGCGCAGTTTGAAGCCACCAAGGCGCGAGTCACGGCCAGCGTCCTGCGCTTGGCCAGCCAGACAAAGCGTGCGTTTTATGAAACACAAGCGGCAGATCAAATGCTTGAAATGCGAAAATCGGTTGTAGACGCCACTGATGCTTCTGCGTACGCAGCCGAAAAATTACGGGCAGCCGGCAACATCACCAAACTGGATTTGAATCGGGAGCGCGATCAGAACGATCAGGCGAGGCTTGATCTTGCCCAGGCGGAAACGGTGATCGTCGAAAGCCGGGAGCGACTCAACGAACT
>JANXLS010000853.1 GCA_025355035.1 Planctomycetota bacterium
CGTATTTGTCTCAATACGCTGCGCTCGACTTCCTCGGTCCACTTGCCCGGCGCGGCGCATCTGGACGCGCCGAGTTTTGGGATAGGTTCTAAGCCACAATGCCTTTGACCAACTTCCCGCCGCGGATGATGTCGATCGGGCGGTCGCCCGGAGCGATCAATCGTTCGTCGGGGTTGATGCCGAGCTGATGATAGACCGTGTACAGCATGTCTTCGACCGGCACCGGGTCGACATCCGGCTCGCTGGCTGTCGAGTTCGATGCTCCGTAGGCGTTGCCGCGCGTCAATCCGCCGCCGGCCAGGGCGACTGAGAAGCAGCGCGAATAATGGTCGCGTCCCGCGTCCACATTGATCTTTGGCGAGCGTCCGAATTCTGACATGACCATCACGATCGTGCTGTCCAACAAGCCGCGCGAATCCAAATCCGTGATCAAGCCGGAAAGCGCGTGATCGAAGGCCGGCAACTGCCGCGCAATGTTGTCCTTCACATTGGTATGCAAATCCCATCCGCCGTAACTCACGCTCACAAAACGAACGCCTGCTTCCACCAATCGGCGGGACATCATCAACCGCTTGCCGATCCCCGCAATCGCCCCATTCGACATGCGCAGGTCCGCGCCGTACAGATCCATCGTCTTCGCCGATTCGTCGTCCAGCGTGAACGCTTTCTGCGCGGCTGGCGAGCTGATCAGGTTGTAGGCGCGCTGATAGAACGAATCCATCGCGTCGAGCGCGCGCGGATCGGTCTCCATCGACTTAAAATGCGATTCCACCGCGTCGCGAGCCGACTTGCGTCGATTGAACTGCTCGATTTCGATCCCCTTCGGCAGTGTCACGTCGCGAACCTTGAAGCCCGCCTGGCCCGGATCGGTCCCGATTTCAAACGCGCCAAACTTCGAGCTCAAATACCCCGTCCCACCCGCGGGCTGTACGTTCGGCACACCGACGTACGGCGGGAGATTGTTCTTCGGCCCGAACTGCTGGGCAATCACCGCTCCCATGCTGGGATGCTGGATCGCCGGTGTCGGCAGGTAGCCGGTCATCATGTGGTACGCGGCCTGAGCGTGATCGGGAATGCGTCCGGCGATCGAGCGGATGATTGTCATCTTGTCCGCGACCTGCGCCGTCTTTGCGAGATACTCGCTGAACAGACTTCCCGCAACCTTGGTCTTGACGACGCCCAACGGTCCGCGGTATTCCACCGGGGCTTCCGGCTTCGGATCCCACGTTTCCTGATGCGGCGATCCGCCCGGAAGATAAATCTGGATGACGCTCTTGGCCTTGCCTTCTTTGGCCACGTTGCCACTGACCGTGCGCGTTTCGTCCGCGCGCGCCTGCATCTTAAAATAATCACCGAGCGTCAGGCCCAATGCGCCAAGCGCCCCGACCTGCATAAATCCGCGTCGTTGCATCGGAGTGAAATGACCACCGGGACACGCACTACACGTCGCATTCAGACCCTTCATCGCTGCGCCCTCTCTAAAATGGTGTTATTTGAGCGATTCGATTCCAATTCGCAGCCCGCAAGCGCGAGCCGCCTCCTTTAGACGTATAGTCGCGAAGAGTGAAACCAAATGAAGAATTAATTTATTTTTATGAAAATGTTTTCACGGAGTGAACGTCATATCCTGTTTTCTGATAAAATTATGTCACCATGCTTGACGCAGGAATGACTTGCCAGGCTACAATTGGGATGTCCCTATCGGGACAGGACATTCCCTTCGTAGGCAGGGGCCTGTAAAATAATAAACTGAAGAATTGCTTGCGTCTTTCGGCCTGGCTCTTCGTTGAACGCTCAGTCAGAGA
>JANXLS010000865.1 GCA_025355035.1 Planctomycetota bacterium
ACCCCAGTAAGCCCTGCGTTGCAGCGATCGACGCAGCCATGATCCACGATGCCGCGCAGAAGTCCCGCGAAAGCTGGAGCCTTGCGCTCGGTTTCGCCTTCATGGCGCTATGCGCAGCGACGGTGGTTTATGTGCGCCGCCACAACGCTCGCCGCGTCGCGATCCGCTCCTCGATCAAGTCCATCGCGCTGGTCCTCTCCGCGTCGTTGATGGCCGGGGCAGCCTTGGGCGGCTGCTACTCCATGGCCTACGTCGCGTCCGGACCCATATGGAATCTTGACGACACGAATAGCCCCACGAAAATCCAGAGCGGCAAGATCGTCTGGAAGCAGAGCACGCAAGGTTCGAAGACGAACGCCAACTGCTTCAACGATGTCCAGACATCGTTCACGAAATGGTCATCGCTCAACAACTGCCGTCTCGGTTTCGTCAACGCCGGAACAACGACGAACACGACGCACAGCAGCAACGACAACATAAACATCGTCGTCTGGGATCCCAACCCCAGCAGCGATTTCTCCGCCTCGACGCTGGGCATCACCTACTCGATCTACACTCTCGGCTCGGTTTCGAATTTCATCGATTGCGACATCGTATTCAACGATCGCGACTTCAACTGGGCGCCGGGCGGCACGGGCAACACCTTGTCGGTCTCGCTCCACGAAATCGGCCATTTCGTCGGCCTCGCTCACACCAGCGACGCCACGACCGTGATGTACCCGATCGACCACGGACTCATACAGTTGAGCTCCGACGAAACCACAGCAGCGCAAGTTCTATATGCAGGCAAGTCGACTAACCCGACGCCCGGCATGACACCTCCGACAGCCGCCGCGTCCGGCAGTCCGCTCTCGGGTTTCGCCCCATTGAACTGCGGTCTCGACGCCAGCGCGTCCGTCCCCGGCACCAACCCGATCGCAACCTACACATGGAACTTCGGCGACGGTTCGAATGGAAGCGGCAAGACGACCAGCCACACCTATACAACAACCGGAACATTCAACGCGACCGTGACCGTCACCGATACAAAAGGCTTGAGCACCGCGTCCGTCGTCACGGTGAACGTTGCGTCATCAGGCACACCGATCAAGGGTGCGTTCAAACTGGTGTTCACGGCAGGAGGCAGAGATTCGTTCAGCGCCACAATCGTGACGACCGAACTGGCCAACTTCAATCCCGGCACAAGCACCGTAAACGGAACCGTCTCGATCGCCGGGATGGCTTTCCCCTTCACCTACGACCCCGTCAGTCACAAGGCGTTTGGCTCGGGCGGCATGAAACTCTCCGTCAATCCCAGCAACGGCACGATCGTGATCACGATCAAAAACGCAAGCCTGCAAGCCGCGTTGAGCACCGCCGGCGCAACCAATCAAACATCCTCGGGTACGACCGTCAATGTTCCCGTCAACGTGATCTTCGGCGATGGAAAACTATTGGCGCTTTACAACCAGATCAGCTTTACCTATATCTCTGTCGCGAACAAAGCCGGCACTGGAAAATACTAAGAGCTATTGGACAAAAACCCCCGTGCCAAGATGCGCCGCGACGGGCAAGCGGGACGAGGAAGACGAGCGAAACGTATTTGGAGACTACGTTAAGCGAGTCCGACGAAGCACCGCGCAGCCCGCCGCAAGCAGATTTGTCTTCAGACATTTGAAAACCGCTCTAGCCACGCGCGGCCGATACAGGATAGAGCCCGCGCGTTTTTTTAACGCGATCGAACAGGCTTCGCTCAGGAGAACGCGACGATGGCCAGTGCCGGACCCAATCCCAAATCACCGAACAACGATTCGGATTTGATGGACAAAGACATTTCGTTCGAACAGCGCGACATGCACAAATCCTGGCCCATGGTCAAAGGCTGCGCACTCCTGATTCTCACCATTGTCGTTTTTGTTTATCTATCGATGTGGATCTTCAAAGCATTCAAAGAATGGTTCTAACAGAAAGTGCCGAGTGCTAAGTGCCGAGGAAAAGCAATTCGCGACTCGGCACTCTCATCCGAGGAGTTTCAGGAATTCGCGCATCATGGCCGGGTGGTCGGGCCACGCGCGCGCGGTGACAAGATTCCCATCGACGACTGCTTCCGCTTCATCGAAATTCATCGTCGCTTTGAACGTCCCACCGGCGCTGATCACGTCCGGCTTCAACGCCGGATACGCCGACATCGTCCGGCCTTTGCATTTGTCGCATGCGACCAACATTTGAGCCGCGTGGCAGATCGCCGCGATCGGCTTGTTCGTGTCGAAGAAATGATTGACAATCTCAACCGCGCGCGGTTCATTACGAATGTACTCCGGAGCACGACCGCCCGGAATAACCAACCCCGCGTAGTCGGTCACCACAACTTGAGCGAACGACAATTTTGCCGGAATGCGGTAGCCCAACTTCTCCGTGTACGTCTCGCAATCCGGTTCAAAATCGTGGATCACGCTGCGTATGGCTTTGCCGTTGGGCGTCGCGATCACCGCGTCATAACCGGCTTCGATCAAACGCTGCAACGGATACATGACTTCCAAAGATTCCGCACAATCGCCGGTCAGGATCAGGATTTTTATTTTTTCGGGCATGTGTATTTCCCCTGTTGGATAAATTCCAGATAAGATCGTTCAGACGTATGTCGTATACGACCTATGCGTCCTATTGAAAACGATGGAATAGTACTCTCGCGCAAACAAGCTCACGCGCCTACGGCTTGGCCATGAAACCGACGAAAGCCGACCCGCTCGGGACGATGTGTGACGCGATTTTTTCAAACGTGCCTTTGGCTTCATCGCGTTTGAACACGAGAATGTAGTCCTTCGCTTGGTTCGCGACGATCATGAATTTCCCGGTCGGATCCAGCGAGAAATCGCGCGGCGTTTTGATCTCGCCGCCCCCGTTTTCATGCCCCACAAAGGTCAGATGCCCCGTCGCCGAATCGACCGAATAGATCGCGATGCTGTCGTGTCCCCGATTCGATCCATACACGAATTTTCCATCCGGCGAAACGATGATGTGCGCCGTCGATTTGCCCTTCATGCTCGCATAAGCATCCGCCGGCATTGTCGGAATCGTTTTGGGATTCGAGAGCGCACCTTTCGCTTTGTCGTAATCGAAACTGTCGATCGTGCAGTTGCGTTCGTTGATCACATACGCGAACTTCCCGCTCGGATGAAACACCATGTGGCGCGGACCGGCTTGATCGACGCTGGCCGCGGCAAACGCCGGTTCAACAGGCGTCAACTTTCCCGTCGCTTCGTCGAACGCGTACTGGTTGACGTGGTTGCTCCCCAGGAACGGAACGAACACAAATTTCCCGGACACATCAATCACAATCTGATGCGCATTCTTGCCGCCCAGAATCGGTTCGAGCGGAGCGCCCAGACTGCCATCCGCATTGATCGGCGCGATGCCAATATGCCCGCTGCCGTAGTTCCCCGTAAAGACCCACTTGCCGTCCGGATGAACGACAATGTGACACGGCCCGCCGCCGCCCGCGGACGCTTCATTCAATTTCGTCAGACTTCCATCTTTCGGATGGATCGAATAGGCCGACACGATTCCCGGATTAACTTCGTTCGCCGCATAAAGGAATTTCCGCGTCGGATGAATCGCCAGATACGTCGGATTCTTTCCGCAATCCGACTGGCTGACTTGCTTCATGTCGCCGTTCATCGAATTGAATTCAAAACACGTCACCAGATTGTTGTATCCGCCGATATACACCATCGACGTGTCATCCGCCGCATGTACGCCAGCACCCATTAAACTGAGCGCGGCAATCGAACCGCCGAGAAAAATACGACGCGAAAGCAGATTGTTGAATTGAGTCGGCACGAACAAGTCTCCTGGGATTTAAATGGTGGTTCTGAATCGTTGAGTACACCCGAAGTCGAAGACTTCAATCGCTCTACTTCTTCTTAGGAGGAGTCGTTCCCGCCGGGCCTTTGCCACCGATCACCGTCGACGAGAACTTGCTCTGCAGCGCGCGTTCCAACGCCGCTTTCGGCATTCCGCGCACACGGCCATCCACGGCGAGCACGTGATACAGCAGTCGCCCGTCACCCTTCTCCATGCGCGTCGGTTGCTTTTCGTACGCGATGATTTCGTTGCCCAAGTCCAGCAGCGTTCGATTCGGAATGTAGACGATGTTCGTCAGATCCGGATTGTCGATGTCCTGCGGCGTCTGCAACGATCCCCGGTTGAACGGCGATTCAAACACGTTGATGTTCTTCGGGTCGATGTAATTCGTGGAGAGCAAATCCGACAGTTGCGGCGGGAAGCGGTCGAAGTCCGCCGAATACAATTGCAGGTACAGCATGATCTGTTTGAACTTCGCATCCACTTCATCCGAAATTCCGCGCTGCCGTTGCGCATTGATCGCCGGCCATGCAATCGACGCTATCAACCCCGCCAGCGACAAGTTTCCCGTCGGCGACGAATACTCCGTCAACACGCCTTCGCCGTTTGAAGCAACAGACCGCGCGGCGGCCATCGGGAAAAGATGCGGCTTCAGCGAATTGATACTCGGTAACTTCTCCACGGTGTCGCGGTCAATTAATTCGGCCTTCGTCACAACCGGCATCAACGAACTGTACACGCTCGCCAGCTTCGCGAGATCGAAGTACGAAATTTCATTGCGCGATTCGCGGAACGTCTTCATCGCATCCTTGTAGCGCGGGTCCTCATACAGCGACGTGCGCGGCGAACTGCGTTGAGCCATCGCCTTGCGCAACGACGGCAGATCGTCCGAGAGCAGCAGGAAATGGCGCTGCGGTGCGCCCGCGTCAACTTCTGTGCTAATCTTTGACCACGCCGCGAAGAACGGTGTGTTCTTCGCTTCCGGGTTGCCCATGTTGGCGCGCAAACCAAGATTCGACGACGCGCGATCTTCGCCGACCGCTAACCCTCGCTGATAGTGAATGATGGCGCCCGATGCGTTCGTCGTGACATACTGGAAACCCGTTCCGCTCTCCAATTTCGTCATCAATTCCTTCAGAGCGGCGTCGATGTTCGGGTTTTCACGATCGATTTCAAGGCACAACACAATCTGAATGTTGGTCGCTAGATCCGACCACCCCACCACCTTGCCTCCGCGCGGGGAATAGTCCGAGAAGATCGAAAACTCGCCCTTGAACAAGTCCATTTTCTTCTTAAATTCAGCCGTTTCCTTCGCACCCACCGCCCCCGCCAGTTTCAATTCCATGGGGACCACGCCGCCAAAGAACGTTCCCAGCACCTCCTTGTTGCGCGAGTAAACGTCGTAAAGCGCGCCCTGCGTCGCCCAATAAAAGAGCTCGTCACTGGCAACAAATTTCGCGCTGATGCCTTTGCAGCTCTCCATCGATTTCGCCGCGCCCTCTTTTTGCGGAGGCGTTCGAACGAACAATTTCTCGCGGATCGCCGCCGCCGATCCCTCCGCCACCGTCAGCCCAAACGCCATCTGCCCATATCCCGCGTCTGGTTCATTGGGCATGGACATCACATATTGCAGCCACGAATTTTTGCTGTTTTCCTTGCTCATGAAAGTGTGCGGATCGAATTGAACGTAGGCCAGCGATTCGCCTTTTTCATCGCGACCGACCTGCTTGTACGCGCTCTGATAATTCGCGCTCAACGCCAGCGACCCGACGCCTTTTTTGTCGAGAAAGCGGCTGATCGCTTCGGAAACAACGCCCTTGCCTTGGCCGTACACGAACAGATTTTCGACAAACGTCCATTCTTCACAAATCGCCAGATCGGTGTTTTCGAGTCCGTGCAACCGGTACGGTCCGCGATCCATGTCGAAGTCGCGGTAATGCGCATCAATGGTCAATCGTCCGCGATAATTGTCGAAAATCGTCTCGATATCCTGTTGCCGCAACGCGCCCGCGTCGCCGGGCGGCATCGACGCGATCAACAGAAAGCGCGGCAACTTGCCCGACGTGATTCCCGACAGCGCTGCCGCGTCCGCATCAATGGCAATCGCCGCCTGCGATTCCAGCAGCGGCAGCAGCTTCACCAGTATATCGACTTCTTCGCCGCGCCGTTTGACCTCCGGATCACTGCGCGTGCCGTCACCCTTGACGTACGTGTCGCGCAGTTTCCCGAACGACGTTGTGACCGGCGCAATAATGTCATCTTCCGACAATAGATTCTTAAAGGCCGTGCGTTCATACGCCGCTTTCGCTCGCTTGATATCCGGCGTGGAAATATAAAAGACCACGTTTTCCGGCACGAGCAATTCCGGTCGCAGTTGGCGCGTGAGTTTCTTTTCAACTTTCGGCCCGTCGTCTTTAGCAGGTTCTTCCACGCCAACGACACGATGGACTGCCGTCAGGCAGAATAAGAGGGTAAGAGCACCAAGGCTTAAGGCCCAGCGCGCGGGTTTCCGCTTGATCATGTAAAAAAACACCTCCGTTGGACCTGCACCCGCTTCGGCTCCTATCGCAAAAACGTGTTTACAGGCCCGTTTATATGGATTGCTACCTGTGCTGCAACCCTACGAAAATAGTGCATATTCCCATTATCGGACGATTACAGCCCCGAAAACAGTGCTTTATTTGCAAAAGCGCAAGTGACCGTGCCGAGTGTCGAGCACGAGTTTTAGCCTTTAGACCGAACAAAAAGAGATCGAGTCCCAAACTCCCGCTCAACAACCCGACCTTCCGATTCCGTCGCTACGAACGTCACGATGCGTTTCGGGTCTAACCGCGAAAAATCCAGTTCATTCCAAACACGCCATTCCGCTTCAGCTCGCCAATCGATCCCTCCAGACGACTCAATCTGCAGGAAACCGCGTGCGGACGCTGAACATTCTTTGAACGCATCCGCCCCAGTGTACCGGACCGGTCGCGCGCCCATCGCTTCCAGATCTGCCCGTTCAAACGACAGCCCGTAACTCGAATACGTCCATCGATGCAATCCCTTGCGCCAACGGTTTTCTTCAAGCAATTCGATCGGGTTGCGCGCCGTAAGACAGACCATCGGCTCCCCACCATTGATAAGCCGCCCGCAACCCTTGATTTTTTTCTGCGCAAGAATCCGACGCAGCGATTGATACCCATCGCGCGGCGTAAAACCCGGCCCCGACGCCAGCCATTGCAAATAGTCCACGTACCGTTCATCCGGCCACAACAATTCCGGCTCCCGCGTGAAATGGGTCAATCGATCGCCCGGCACGAGCACCGGCATGTGCGCAACCGATTCCACCGCCGGCGCAGTCGGCTCCGCGCAGCGATATGTCTCAAGCCGCCACGCGTCAACAGAACGTCCGCGAACAGCCAATTCGTCCGCAATCATCGCCATGTTTCCGCCCGAACGCAACTGAATCGCATACGCGCTCGACGCCAGCAACCCCGCTAACCGATCGCGCTGACGCAAGCGTTCGATTTTCTCCCCCGGTTGAGCGTTCTTATCCGGCCAAACCAGCAGCGCGCTCTCCGGCAGAATCTCGTTCCGAGCATTGCGGTCGCTCGCCGCCACAATCGCGTTCCCGCCACCCTGCCGACACGTCCACAGCGCCAAATCCCACGGCTGCCGATCCGCCCCGACAACCAGCGTCTCGCGCGCCTCAACGATCCGCTGCGTCGCCTCAATCGTCGCTCGAATACGCGGGTCCGCGGGCGTCGACCCCCGCTGGCCACGCGAAATCAACAGCGCCCGGCGCGGACGTTCCAACAGCCCAATGTCACCCTCCACGCGCAACGCACACCCCAGCGCCTGTTCAGCAAATGAAATGACCGGATGCGGCATAAACGTCAATTCTCCGTAAATAGTCGGCGTACCGCGGCTTTGGCAGCCTTGAACGGACATTTTTTCGTTAAATCATCGTTCATTCTGTCGTCTGGAATCGATTTTGTGTTAAAAAGAATCCGACTTCTTAAAAAGGAAACCCATTTCATGACCGCGAAATTCTCCGACCGTCTTGATGCAGCCATTCGAGCCAAAGGCAACCCGATCTGCGTGGGCCTCGACCCGCGTTTTGACAGCATTCCAAAATTCATCACCGACGCCGCCATCCAAAGCAAAGGCGATACCTCACTCGCTCGCGCGATGGCTTACGTTCAATTCAATCAGGCCATCATCGACGCCGTCGCCGACATCGTTCCCGTCTGCAAGCCGCAAATTGCCTTTTACGAAGAACTCGGCACGGACGGCATTTGCGCCTATGAAACAACCATCGCCTACGCCCGCGAAAAAGGCCTGCTCGTCATCTCCGACGCCAAACGCGGCGACATCGGTGCCACCGCTGAAGCCTACGCCAACGCTCATCTCGGCGGCCCCAAATCGCCCTTTAATTCCGACGCTCTCACTGTCAACCCCTATATGGGCCGCGACACACTCGAACCCTTCTTAAAAACCGGCGCAGCCCATTGCGGCGGCATCTTCGTCCTTGTCAAAACCAGCAATCCCGGTTCAGGCGATCTTCAAGACCTCAAGCTCAGCGACGGCCGTTTCGTCCGCGAACACGTCGCCCAAATGGTCCACGACATGGGCCGCAATCACCTCGGCACGTGTGGCTTGTCGGATGTTGGAGCCGTCGTCGGCGCCACATACCCCGACGAAGCGCGCGCCTTGCGAAAATTGATGCCCGACACCTTCTTCCTGATCCCCGGATACGGCGCACAAGGCGGTTCCGCCGCTGACGCAGCAGCCGGTTTCCGCCCCGACGGACGCGGAGCCATCGTAAATAATTCGCGCGGCATTATCTTTGCGTACAAGCAAAAGCCCTACATCGAAACATACGGCGAAAAAGGCTTCGCATCCGCTGCCCGTGCAGCCGCGTTGCGAATGGCGGACGAGTTGCAATTCATATCGAGAATGAAATAGGTTTGTCGTTCGGGCGGCTCGGCTTTGACGGTCCCGTCAAATCCGAGCGATTCAGACACGAATTGCAGTTAACTTTTTTAAGCATTGGCATCAATTTTGGACACCCGCATGGACCTAAAACGAGCAATCGGTTTCCCTCCTCTTAAGGGCGACGAAGCAGCGCGCGAACGCCTTCAGATCATCCGCTACATCAATCTGAAACTCGCCGCTTTGGGAATAAAAGCCCCCAGCGCCAAGGCCGACACCGAACTTCTGGACATGGCCTACGATCTCGTTCAGAATTATCGCGAAAAAGAGCGCCTGCTGTCCGCGTATCTCTGTCCGCCCGATCGCCGTATTCAGGACTTCCTTAATAAACATTTCGCGGACGTCAAGCTCAACGGTCCGATCGAACTTCCGCGCAACACGCTGACGCTTGATCGTCACGGTCTCGCGCGCGAACTGTCGCTGCCGCTCAACAAGAACACGCTTGAAACCGAGATCGGAAGTTCCTACCGCGTGGAACAGGGCGTCCTTCACAACCCCAAAAGCGACCGTCGCACGACAAAGGGCGTGTTCCACATCGCCGAAGGCGGACTGCCGGTTCCCGCCGACAAAATCGCGGTCCCAAAACGCGTCTACGGCAACATGCTCAACGCCGCATTGAATCCGCCGCGCGATTTGTTGAAATTGCCTTATACCGCTGGCGCGGACGAAGAAGCCGAAGTCATGCTCTCGCTGCTCCTTCGCCCGATCGTCTGCCCCGCTGTTCCCGGCGTCCAAGCGCAGAAGACGATGGAAATCCGCTTCTTCGCGCCCGGCAACCTCGTCGCAAATCTCGATTTCGTCGAATCGATCTTCGGCAATTCCGGCGATCCATACCTCCCCGAAAACGATGCAGGACTCGACGTCAACCACTGGACCGGCCACACCGGCTGCATCCTCCTCGCGCCGCATCTCATTTACGCCCGCAAGAAAGACATGGGCCTGCCCAAATGGGCCGACGCCACGGAAC
>JANXLS010000875.1 GCA_025355035.1 Planctomycetota bacterium
TGAAGCGCACGTTTCCGCAGGTCTTCGAGCAAGTCCAAATTCGTCCTGTGGAAGGGTATCCGAGCCAATTGCTGGATGCGCTGCATTATCTCGCACCCGACGCGATCAGCCGCCCGAAAGTCGCCCTCCTCTCGCCGGGTATTTATAATTCCGCGTACTTCGAACACGCCTTCCTCGCTCAACAGATGGGAATCGAACTCGTCGAAGGCCGCGACCTCGCAATTATTGACGGCTTCCTGGTGATGCGGACGACGCACGGCTTCGACCGCATCGACGTTCTGTACCGCCGCATCGACGACGATTTCCTCGATCCACAGGTCTTCCGCAAGGATTCGGTACTTGGCATTCCGGGACTGATCGACGTCTACAAAGCCGGTCGCGTCGCGCTGGTCAACGCTCCCGGTACAGGTGTCGCGGACGACAAAGTCATCTACGCGTACGTGCCCAAGATCATCAAATTTTATCTCAATGAGGATGCGATCATTCCCAATGTCCCGACGTATTTGTGCTGGGAGGAGAAAGATCGGAAGTATGTCCTCGACAATCTCGACAAACTCGTCGTCAAAGCCGCAAACGAATCTGGCGGATACGGCATGCTGGTCGGTCCGCATTCGACCGCGGAAATGCGCATGGAATTCGCGACGAAAATCGACGCCAATCCGCGCAATTACATCGCTCAACCGACGCTCGCACTTTCCCGAGTGCCGGTCGTCGTCGACGATCAAGTCGAAGGCCGACACGTTGATTTGCGGCCGTACATCATTTACGGAAAAAGCATCTACGTGCTACCGGGCGGATTGACGCGCGTGGCACTGAAAAAGGGTTCGCTGGTCGTCAATTCGTCCCAGGGCGGCGGAAGCAAAGACACCTGGGTGATGTCGGCGTAATTCGCACGTATGCATGTCTGAAACTGAATGAAATTTTAGATCAAGGATTCTGAGACAATGTTGAGTCGAGTCGCCGATTCGCTTTTTTGGATGAGCCGCTACGTTGAGCGCGCGGAGAATGTGGCGCGGTTTATCGATGTGAATTTTCACATGATCCTCGACGGTTCGACTGGCCGTGGCGAGGAGTGGAATCCGGTCGTCTACACGACCGGCGACAACGAGGACTTCGAGAAACGCTACCAGGCCCCCACACGCGAAAAAGTCGTGCACTTCCTGACGTTCGATCTTGAAAATCCGAATTCGATTCTCTCGTGTGTCTGCGCCGCTCGCGAAAGCGCCCGGACGATTCGCGACGTGATCACGTCCGACATGTGGGAGTCGATGAATTCGTTTTACCTGATGTTGAATGATCCAAACGCCGTTCATCGCGTCGCCGAAGCTCCGTACGATTTCTTCAGTCAGGTCAAACAGTCCAGCCAATCGTTCGTCGGCATCACGGATCTGACGTTATCTCACGGCGAAGCGTGGAACTTCTGTCGCATGGGCCGACTGCTCGAGCGAACCGACAAGACCACCCGCCTGCTGGATGTAAAATATTACTTGTTGAAAACGCTGTTGAAGACCGCCGAGCACGACGCGTCGCAGGATGTGATGCAATGGTCCGCCGTTTTGAAATCCGCCAGCGCGCTGGAAATGTATCGCAAGAAGCACCGCAAAATCGACGCAGCAGGCGTCATCGCATTCCTCATGACCGATCGCGAATTCCCGCGTTCGGCGCTGCATTGCCTGAACGCCGCGGACGAAGCCTTACATAAGGTCACCGGAACACCGCGCGGCGCGTACACCGGTCCGGCCGAAAAAGAATTGGGCCGACTGTGCTCCGAGATTTCGTACACGGATGTCGATGAAATTCTCAAAAGCGAACTGCACGGCTATCTGGATTCGTTCCAAACGCGATTGAACACGATTGGCGAAGCGATTCACGAAACGTTCTTCTCCATGAAAGCCACGAAGTCAACGCAGTCTCAATCGCAGACACAATCGCAGTCGACGGTATGAAGCGGTGTCGAACGAATTCGCACCACTAGGGGCGCATGGCCTTTCGGACCATTTCTTTGTCGAAATAATTCACCGACATACCCGCGTCAAGCACCACGCCCTGCGCGTTGATCCCGCTGGATCGTTCGCTCAACAAAAACACCGCCGCGTTGGCAGACTCCTGCGTCGTCAACGCTTTCTTGCGCAGCGTCGTTTGCTCCGCAAAAAGATAACTGTCGACGTAGCCGGGAATGCCGGCGGATGCGGATGTCTTCAGCAGTCCCGGACACACAGCATTGAATCGCACGTTGGAAAACGCGCTGAACGATTTGGCCAAAAAACAAAGCGACGAATCGAGCGCCGCTTTGACGGGCGCCATATAACCGTAATTCTCCGCCGCCATGCGCGTCGTCGAAATCGAAATCGTCACGACTGACGCGTTCTTGTCGAGCGTGTTCTTGAATGCGTTGGCGATGGCCATCAGCGAGTAGCACGAGATGCTCACCGCCTGCAGAAAATCCGCCCGCTTCGTCTCGTGAAACGGCTTGAATCCCTCGGCGTAATTAGCAAATGCGATTGAATGAACAATGCCATGAACGACGGGATGCTTCACCGCAATCTCCGCCGCTACGCGCGCGATCTGGTCGTCGTATTCAACGTCGCACACAAAAATCTCCGCGCCCGGAAGCAACTTGCCGAGTTGCTCGCGCCGTGCTTCTGAACGCACGACAAAAATCGCATCGCCGCCTTCACGCTCAATGGTCTCAGCAACGTGATACGCCACGCTCTTTCGATTCGCGACACCGAAGACGACGTACGTTTTGTTTTCGAGATTCAGGAAACTCATCGACGATTCCAATGACTTCGTAGTGGTTTGGGAATGAAAATAGTCGTTTTAGATCGCGTTGTCGAAATCAAGTCAGGCGTACCCGACCAATTTGCGCAATTTACTTTTCGTGTTTCATGTGCGCTCTAAATTCCTGCTTCAACTTTCGCACGCACTTTTCCGTCCACATCGATTCGAACTTCTGCATCGATTTTTTTTGCATATTCTTTTCGTTTTTGAGCAGCCCTTTCAGAAACGCGCGTTCTGGTTCGTCAATCGATTTTTCCATCCACGATCGCAGTAGATCCTGCATGATGACGCGGTCGCGAATGGCTCCGAGGACGTCCTGAAAATCGCAGAGCTGGCGGTACAGGGCATCCGAAAAAGTCGGCTTGAAAGCCTTCCCAACGATTTCCATCGTGTAGCGCAATTTCTTCCCCTGAATACGCAGACAATGCATCTCCGTATCGTCGAACAAGTCGCCTTTCGCGGCATCGAAGAAGTGTTTGAGTGCGGGCTTGAGGATTTTGCGCGCTTGCTTTTTAAAGGAGTTTGCGGCCCGTCTGGCGTGCCGTGACGGCATGTCGGCGAGGAGTTTCAACGCACGTTCGTCGAAGCCTGTTTCGACGAGACGCTGGTCAATGACGACAATAGGAACCTGCGCGTCATCGCGAAGCGCAGCAAGCCGCGCGCGCAATTTCGTACACTGCTCGTCATTCGCCGCTGAAACACCGGAAAGAAAACGCTCGGACATCGCGTCAATGTTTCGCGCGGCTTCCGCAGCTTTCCGGATCTGGCGCAATTCGATTTTCAATGCAGACAATTCCTGCGGATCCGTCAGATCGGCGAACGCATTCAGCGCCACGCTGGCCCGCCGTGTTGCCACGCGCAGCCGATGCACATTTTCACCATCGTCCGTGCCGGTTCGCACCGCCGCCAAAGGCAGCCAGTGCCGTATTTCCTTCAACGCCGCAAGCGTGACGCGGCGCGCGGCGCTCCCATACGTCTGCACGGATGTAGCGCCGGTTTTTCGTTTTTCTGTCGCCCCCACGACACCCTCCCAAATACG
>JANXLS010000912.1 GCA_025355035.1 Planctomycetota bacterium
GATCTGGCTGCTGGGCTTCACGCTGGAGCCGACGATTTTCATGGTGGTGTGGCGCACGATTGCCTTGTCGCACGGCGGGAATGTGGGAACGTATGCGGCTCCGGACGTGGTGCTGTATTTTCTGGGATCGATGCTGATCAATCACCTGACGTTCGACTGGCATTTTTACGAGATGGAACCGCGCGTTCGCAACGGCTTGTTTTCGCCGCTCCTGCTGAGACCGATTCATCCAATCCATTGGGATTTTGCGGATAACGTCGTGTACAAAGTGCTGACGTTTCCGTTCATGTTGTCCGCCGCGACCGGGCTGTATTTTTATTTCGGCCCGGCGTTTAGACCACAACTATGGAGCGTTGCGCTGTTCGTGCCGGCATTGGTGATGGCATTTGCGCTGCGCTTTCTGCTGGAATGGACGATCGCCCTGGCGGCGCTATGGACCACGCGAACGCAGGCCATCAACACGACGTACATCATCGTCGCAACATTTCTCTCCGGCCGCTTCACGCCGCTGGAATTGCTTTCGCCCACGTTCCGTCACATCGCGCAGGTCCTGCCGTTCCGCCTTTGGATTTCCTTTCCTGTGGAACTTTTGCTGGGACGCCTGACGCGCGAAGTCGCGCTGGACAATCTTGCCCAACAAGCCATCTGGGTTGTGATTGTCTTCGGACTTTTTCAATTCGTGTGGTATCGCGGCATGAAACGCTATTCTGCGGTTGGCGCTTGAAGCCCGTCAGTTTAACCTTAAAAAAGTTGTCAGGATTAGTGAGTCCAGCGCACTCTTTCATCTGGTGACACAGAATCCGAATAACTGCAACCAAGAGGAGTCGTCCGCATGGAATCCACACCCGCTGCCAATCCGACGCTCAAACAATCTGTCGAACCCGCACCGGTCGAAGTGACACCCGATGTCGCCCGAGTGGACGCCGTCAATCGGATGGCGATCGACTCCAGCGCGAACTGGTTCTACTGGATCGCCGCCCTGTCGGTGATCAACTCATTTATCACGATGTCCGGCTCGCATTGGAATTTCATCTTCGGTCTGACCTTCACCAAAGTCGTCGACGCCCTCGCGACGCAATACAAAGTGACGGGCCTCGCCGCGGTTCTATGCATCGTCTTAAACGCGCTCGCCATTCTGACATTCGCGATCCTCGGCTATCTGGCGCGCCGCTGCAACATGTGGGCCTTCATCGTGGGCCTCGTCCTGTGCGTCATGGACGCCCTCCTGATCCTGCTCGCCTTCAACATTCTCGCACTGGCCTTCCACGCTTATCTGATTTTCCAAATCGTCCTCGGCATTCAGGCCTTGCGACGGCATCAAAAAGCGGCGTCGGAATAGAAAAGAGGTCCGACATGAAATACGTTTGGGTCCTTGCGCTCGTATCGTGCGTTTTCGTCGCCGCGGAAGAACCGATTCCCGACAAGACGATCGTCTCCGCAACGCTGGATGTGCCACACCAAAAGGGCCAAAATCTGATCTGGTGCAATACGTTTCAACGTGTATGGAATGAGCTGGGAACGAAACAGTGCGGCGAACCGCTGCGTCTGGCGGGTACGCCGCCGCTCGAAAAATCGTTGAATGCTTCGAAAGTCAGCGAGAACGACGTCGATCCGGACAGTGTCTTCATCACGAGCGGTGCTGTCACCCCTGCATTTCTCGCGAAATTAAACGCCGATCTCAAAAAGCGTTTCGGCGAAAACGCACCGGCCAACGTGTCCGTTCCCGTCTCACCCGATCCCAGCATACTTGCGTTTGCATTCCTCTATAAAAATCTGGCGTTCAAAACACCCTTCGATAAACAGATCGAGCCGCTGCTATGGAACGGCAGCGAAGGAAAAGGACAACGCATTCAGGCTTTTGGCCTGGTTGAAGTCAACGCCGCGACGTCACCCGACTTGAAGAGCCAGGTCTTGATCGTCAGCGAAGGCCGGAAGGGATTCATCATCGAACTTGTCACAACTTCACCGCAAGACCACGTCTTTCTCGCGCAAATCGAACCCGGCGAAACGCTTCAGGCAACCGTCGATTCCACACACCAGATCATCGCTCATTCTCCGCGCGCTCCGTTCGCAATTCAGCTCTCGGATCAATGCCTCGTCCCGTCTGTGCGCGTTGCGCTGGAGCGCGTTTACGACGAAGCGATCGGCAGGAAAATCGAAAATGCGAAGCTGTCGGGATATTCGATCATCGACGCCCGGCAGAACATCCGATTCAAGCTCGACGAGAAGGGCGCGGAATTGAAATCCGAAGCACGGATTTACGGTGCAAAGAACGGTCATCAGCCGCGCCGCATCGTCTTCGATCGACCGTTCCTGCTGTACATCGAGCGTGCGGGCGCAACAAATCCCATGCTCGCGATTTGGTTCGAAAATCCGAATCTCTTCTTGAAAGGATCGGAACTCAAGCCATCGGCCGTTCCAAACAGTGCTCGGCCGGATGAGGCGAAGAAATAATCCCGCCGCACGCGCCATTTTCATCGAATCTGTTTCCTTGATTCCCGTTAAATGCCGGTTACGATTCCGTGCTCGTTTTTTTATGCAATCCAAGCAAGGAGTCACGACGTGAGCACAGCAAGCGCAAAGATTTTGATCGCCGACCCGTTGAACGACAAAGGGGCGGGTATTCTCGCCGATAGCGGTCTTCACACGGACACCCGCCCGGGGTTGAGCGAAGCCGAATTGTGTGAAATCATCGGCCAGTACGACGGCTTGATCGTCCGCTCCGCGACCAAGGTCACGGCAAAGGTCATCGAAGCCGCGCGCAAGCTGAAAGTCATCGGCCGCGCGGGCGTCGGGTACGACAACATCGACACCCAAGCCGCCACGAAGGCCGGCATCATCGTTGAAAACACCCCGCTGGGAAACATCACCTCCGCCGCCGAACACGCGCTGGCGCTGCTCTTCTCCTCCGTCCGCAACATTCCCCGCGCCGATCGCGAAATTCGCGGCGGAAAATGGAACCGCAAGCTCACCGGCGTCGAACTCACCAGCAAGACCCTCGGCATCATCGGCATGGGCAAAGTGGGCTTCATCGTTTCAAAAGTCGCCCGCGCACTGGACATGGACATCCTCGTCTACGATCCATACCTGACCGAAAAGAAGGCCGCCGAATTGAACGTCAAGAAGTGCGATCTCGACACGCTGTTGAAGGGTTCTGATTTCGTCACGATCCACACGCCCAAGACGCCTGAAACGACGAACTTGATCAACAAGGAAAAGTTTGCGCTGATGAAGAAATCAGCGCGTTTGATCAACGCCGCACGCGGTGGCATCGTCAACGAAGCGGACATGATCGATGCGCTGAAGTCCGGGCAGATCGCTGGCGCGGCGCTCGACGTTTTCGATAAGGAACCGCTCGGCGCCGATTCGCCGCTTATTGCGTTGGAGAACACAGTGCTGACACCACATTTGGGTGCCAGCACCGAAGAAGCGCAGGAACGCGTCGCCGAAGACATCGCCAAGCAGTTCGTCGAATTCTTCCGCGACGGCGTCATCCGCAACGCTGTGAATTTGGGCGTCGCTCTGAACCCGAAACTCGCCAACCACTCCAAACTCGCGGAACAATTGGGCTCGATGGCCGGGCAGATGGCGAAGGAACCGGTCGCGAAACTCGAAGTCGGCATCTACGGAAAACTCGCCGCCGAAGACACCCGCGAATTGGGCCTGAGCGCGATGAAGGGCCTGTTGGCGCGCGGCAGCGAAGTGCCGGTGACATTGGTCAACGCGCCCAGCATCGCTGAAGCGCGCGGCGTCGAACTCGTCCACAACAAAAGTGAAGTCGTACGCGATTACGCGAACCTGATTGTGGTTACGGCCAAAGGCGCGAAGTCGGAACACACGCTTTCGGGCACGCTGTTCGAAGGCCAGGACACCGGTCGAATCGTCCGCATCGACGACTTCGACATCGACTTGAAGCCCGCGCCTGTCATCCTCATGATGTTCTACCCCGATCGCCCCGGCATGGTCGGCAAGGTCGGAACGATCCTCGGCGAAGCCAACATCAACATCGCCAACATGGCGGTGGGTCGCCGCGAAAAACGCGGACAAGCGGTGATCGCGCTGACACTCGACGACGCAGTGACGCCTGAACTGCTGAAGAAAATCAGCGCCGCAATAACCGTAGACGAACTGTGCGCGATTGAATTGGCGTAATGAGTGACAGCAGTTCAAAGTTCAAGGTTCAAGGTTCAAGGTTGGAAAAGTGGGCGCGCTCAGGGATGGGTGCGCCCGAATTTTTTAAGCAATGGTCGTTGCGGGGATCGACAGAGCGATGAGACACTGCCTGAATGATTGCGCTTTATCGCTGCGCGAGTACCCAGCGTCGCAACAGGTCGGGGCGGGGTTCCCCGGTGGTGCGGTTTACTTCGCGGCCGTTGTTTAGCAGGACGAGGCAGGGCAGGTTGGTGACGCCGAAACGCTCCACCAGCTTCGGGGCTTTGTCGCAATCGATTTTCACGACTTTGACCTCGCCGCGGAATTCGTCGGCCCAGCGTTCGACGATCGGACTTGTTTTCATGCAGGGGCCGCACATTTTTGAATAGAAATCGATCAGGACGATTCCGGAGTATCCGCGGAGTTCCAGGTCGAAATTGCTGTCGGTCACATGGACGACGGCCGGCTGCGGGCGGACAGGTTCGGGGCGGTACTCGTGTAGGATCGTGGGCGCGGCGACGGGCTCGGGTTGGCGTCGAATCGTCTGCCGCTGGATCGGGCCATCGGATTCCACGTCAGCGTCGGCGGATTCGTTTGTGGTGTTGGGACGTACTGCGAACCGGTGGGGACGAATTGTTTCATTGCCCATATTTGATTCGACATCGCCGTCTCTGGGTTCGGCGCTGGTAGCGGACGTTGCAACGGCGAAGACGAGCAGTGCCGCGAGCGTGTGGATCTTTGAAAACAACTTCTCGGACATTTCGGATCGATTCACTGTGAAATCCTCAGACCTACGGGCTTGCAAACCATGCTTCTCTTGACAAGGATAGCCGGTTCAGTAGTGGTACACTATAAGGAAGGTGTTGAAAAGAATCAGAAGTAGCGCACGTATGACGGTCCGGTAATGCCGGAAACGCAATTGGGTGCGGCATAATCGCTGCCGATTATTATTCAATTTCGCGAAGAAATCAGTAATCCCTTTTAGGCGTTCAAGCATTGACTTAATGGACACTCATCGGAACCGTC
>JANXLS010000935.1 GCA_025355035.1 Planctomycetota bacterium
ATTCATCACCGTTGCGTGTTGCTGCCGGGAGCGTTGGCGGGATGGGTTCGGCTTCGACGGACACACCCCATCGATACGCGTCGCGCGTGATCGTGTATTCGCGAAATGCTTTTTCGCCGGGTCTGTACATTTTCAAATGCAGATCGCCGTTGGCGTACATGAGTTGCTGGTAGGCGGAACGGATGTCGGTTCCGCTGACGGGCATGCCGTTGACTTCGATGAAAATATCGTCCTCGGCGAGTCCCGCGTGCGCCGCTGGGGAACCGCCTGTCAGTCGAACAACATGAAGTGTGCCTTCATAATAAGAGAGCTGAACGCCGATGCCGTAGTCGCTTTCGCGCGTTCGTTTTTCGGCACCGTAAATTTCGTCATCGAAGGGCTTCTGGTCGCCAAACGCGACGCGTAGCGAAAAGGGATTGGCACTTCGTTCGGCAAAAGCCATCGACGTGAGCTCCCACTTTCCAGAGGCGGGCTTCCAGACGTCGTTCGCTTTGGCGCGCATGAAATTGTCGTCAAAGCGGATGGAATTAAACGCCAATGCGCGGCGACTCCCGGTATTGACGCTTTCGTCCAGTACTTGGGCAGCGCTGTCGAGTTTCAACATGGAGGCCGCGAGGACCGGATCGGTCGGAATCCATTTCATGATTTCGACGGGGCCGATCCAGACACTCAATTCGCCGCGCCGCCACAACACGCCAAGGTCGTATTCGCCAGGCGGAAACTTCGCGAGTTTTTGGCGGGCGAGTTCGATCTTCGGGCCGTCTTTTCCTTCGTTCGATTCAAGTACGAGTTCCCAGCCACTTAACGTCACGCTGAGACTTCGCATCGTTTTGTCGTCGAGGCCGACGAAGAGTTTGATCAATTGTTTGCCGTCGAAACTTTTCTCGCCACTCAATTCAAAGGATTGCTCCAACCAAAAATCGCCCTTTTTGTAGGCGGCATCTTCGGCGAACGAAATCTGCCCGACGACCGCTCGCGGTGTGACGGGGGCGTTTTTTTCTGGCGAGGATTTTGAGCCGTTGGACTTGTTTGAATTTCCGGCGATCGGGTTCGTTTTCGAGGGATCGGTGATGCGTCGATTACCCTGATTGCCGTCCGCAGGCGCGACAGGTGGTACTGATGGCTTGAGCAGCCGTCTCGCGATTTGGGAACCGACAAGGATCATTCCGCAGACGACAAAGACGAGGAGCAGCACCTGGAGCGTTTTCAAGTTCGACCTCGTTACCATCCGTCCGTGTGGCGGCTGGGAGCCGGTGCTCCCGTTCGCATCAACATCTGTGCATCTCGCGACGAATCTTAGACGATCCAAACTTCAAAAAACAATCATCTTTTTCGTGTTCATTCTTCATTTTTACGACGATAGTTCAAGCACAGCCCGTTGAATCGCAGCGTTCGTGGACAGCAGTTTAATGCCACGGTTCTGTCGACCCAGCGGGCTGTTTGTGTTTTATGGATTGGAATAACAGTTTTTGAGTGCGAAAGTTTTAGGGCGAATTCAACTTTCATCATGAGCGCTCCTAGCGTAAATAAATTGACGAACAAAGTGAATTCAACCCATTCCGCCAAAGGGGCGCTGCCCCTGCATCTTGAGATTCGAGCAACCGGCGTCTCGCCGTGGCCTGGACTGGCACTGCGAGCCGATGCGGTGTTGCCCGATAGCCGTGTGCCGCTCGACAGCCTTCAAACGGTTGACGGTGCATTTCGTCACGGAAATTTAACGCTCAAAGCGGACCCGCTCGACGCGCTACTGATTCGCACCATCAAGCAACTTCCGCTGTCAGCCGATGGCGCGCACCGCGCGGGGACTCGCGATTTTGCTCGGGTGCTGGCGTTGCTGCGGCAAGCATCACCGAATTGCAACGTGATCGAAGAAGGCCGCA
>JANXLS010000970.1 GCA_025355035.1 Planctomycetota bacterium
CCGAAATCGTGCCCCTTTCAACGGCTTGCTGAAGTTGCTCTGTGCCATGCGCCATGACTTTCACGGCGCATTCCACTGAGCGGGCGGAAACGCCTACCAGTTCCGCGACCTTCTTGCTGGCCTTTCCGTCCGAGCGCGAATTCGCGCTCGAAGGACCCGTTTGTCGTGCCTTTATGATCTTGGTCGCCAAGATGGCTTTCTGACCAGGCGTTAAATGGCGCCGCGTGAAATTCTGGCTGACGACGTAATCGAACGGCGTCATCTTGACGTTCAAGTCGGTGTACTGAACGTAGCCTGGTTCGATACTCAGCTCCAAGCAGATGTCCTGGCGGCTGAGACCGTCGAGCACTTGTTCTTCGAGAAGAACGATTTTGTTGAGTTGGCCGTGCTGCTTGATGTCCAGCAGCAGTTTCGTGCGGTCAGCCTTCGACGGCCGCGGGAACAATTCCGCCAAGGGATGCGCCGGGTATCCCGGCTTCTGTTTTTGTTTTGATTTCATTGGAAGACTCTTTCATGCGGGTCCTTTCTAAAGAATCCCCAGGTTCGCCTGGGGATCCCACTCGGTATCAGGTAAGCAGGGTTTAGGGAAACATTGGTAACAGGCTTACATGGGCAACAGGGTATTTGGGTAACATGGGTAAACAGGGTGTTCCAGGTACTACGCTTCTTCGATTAGAACGGTGCCTCAGCCAGCTCAAGTCGAAAGTCCACCAAGTCCGCGCCGGGTTTTCTATCCCCGGCCGCGTGTATGAATGCCGACGGGGCGGGCACAAGGTCGGCCCCGTCGGATAGGTCGTCCGGCACCAGCTGCCGGGTTGAAGTTTTTGAGTTCGCGTCGCGTTCTCCTCGCCCCACCAGTCTGTCAATCACCTCTGGCGTACTGCGTGCCATCCGTGCCTGCCAGTGTGTGGCTGCTCGTTCGTATAGACCGTTGAGACATTCCGTAGAAGGACAGTCCACTGGTAGATGCTCGTGTTTCGCTTGGCATTGTTCCAGTATCCATGGGGATGATCCTGATTCGCTCAGGAACCAGCCTTTGATTTCCTTCCGCAGAGTCGGCCAGTCGTGACAAGGGATAGCACCTGAAAAAGCCTCCAGCCACCCGGCGATCACCATCTTCACCTGATCGGTGATGAATGTTCGCCGTCCACTCCAGGTGACGTTGGGCCGTTGGCCATTGATCACCAGAAGTAGCTGCGCTTGGAGGCTGCTCAGTGCATCCTCAGTCAACGAAAGAACGATGTTGGTCTTGGAGTCATCGAGTCCTACACGCATGCCCAGGAATTCCAGGCATTCACCTTCAAGCAAGTTCGCGGTTGCTCCTGGCGAGAACGTCTTCTCGCGGTTCACCGCCAGCCCTGCGCCGTTCAAGATTCTCTCAATCAGGGCACGTTGCGCCTGCAACTCTGACGCACTTTCGCAAATCAGCACGATGTCATCAGCCCAGCGTATGAACTTAACGCCGTGCTTGCCCATGCACTGGTCGAAGACGTGATTGAGATAAATGTTGAACAGCAGCGGAGACATTGGGCCGCCCTGAGGCAACCCGACTTTGGTCTTACCTTGCTTATTTTCCCAGCCTCTGCCCGTCACCACCAATTTAATCAATTCCAACAGCTTTGCGTCCGGCACATGCAGCCCCACGATGTCCAGCAGACGGGCCTGGGGGATGCGATCGAACGCATCCTTCAGATCGATCTTACCGACGACATAGCGCTTATGTTGCAGGACAGCTGACGCAAATCCACGGATGGCGTCCGCGATGCAGATCCCTTGCCTGAATCCGTATGACGACGGATGAAAGGCGGGTTCGGCCAGCGGCGTCAGCACTGAGGCAATGTCGCGCTCCACCACACGGTCTTGGACGTTGGGGATGTGCAAAGTTCGGGTCTTGCTCCCGGTCTTTATTCGCACAGCCCGCCAGCCGCCAGGACGGTATGTACCACTGCGGAGGGAGTGCTTCAGTTTGCGGATTTGCGATTCGCCAAGGTCATTGAGCTGGTATTCGAGATAGAAGGTCTTTCCATCTGGACCCGGCGCATTGCCTTTCAGCGAAGTGACATCAATTGCGGTCTTGATGAATTGGTAAGTACAAACGAGGTCGGACAGCGTGTGCGGGTATCCCTGCTCCGAGACAAACACGAACGGCTGTTCGGCGCGGGGCAGATACCCTTTAAATTCTGCGGCTCGATGTGCGATTTCTGACACGGCTCGGGCGAAGTTCCACTGATACGCGTACTTGTATCCAGTTTCTCGCCAGGGGCATGTCGCGGCAGTGCCCTCGCGGGCGGTCTTATCTCCAGCGGCCTGCCATCCACACGCGCTGGTCTTCATGGTCATCAATCCTCCTTTGAGAAATTTGTAGCTGAGGCTGCCCGCAGTTCTACTTGACAGGCATTACGTCACGTAATATTATGCTATACGAAGTGTTTTGTCAAGCCAATTGGAGACAATGATGAAAGACCTTCGAGATCGCATTGAGATGGTATTGAAGAAGGAGTTCGATGGCAGCCTTGATGAAATGGCCAGCTGCATGGACGTAAACCGTGTAACGGCGTTTAGATACCGAAACGGGACGATTCGCCCCAGCCGGCGTTCCGCAAATCTGCTTCAAGCGCGCAAGGGCGTCAGCGCCGACTGGCTGCTCAACGGTGGCTCGGCGGAAATCCGTTACGACAGGACTCCCTCAAAGCACGGCTCGATCACCGCGTTGCCGCTGTTCACGGAACTGGTCGAAGACCCCGCCAATCCTCAGAATGTCGTGATCCGCGCAACGCTGGAAACGGACCGTGGCAAAGTCGCCCCAAACCGCTACTGGGTCAGGTTGAGCTACAACAAGGACTTCTTCTGCGTCGGCGATTACGTCCTCATCCAAGCCTGTCCCGCCCGTCCCCCCAAAGCCCCATTCATACCAGACCAATACTACGTGCTGAAACGCTCCGGCAAATTAGTCCTTGATCAGTTGACCCCGGCGGACTTGAAGTCGTCCGAACAGACCTGGATTCTGGGTGCGGCGTTAGCCATGCAGCGCGACATCTGGAAGGATGGAGCCATTTAGGCTGAAACCGGTCGCTCGGCGAGCTTCGATGCCTGCCCGACGCGGCCCTTGTCAGCGCCGGTGCAAACGTGTACTAAATCCGCCGGTTTGAAAATGCAGTGAAACGCTGGCATGTGGTTTGCCAGACGCTTTCGGCGTTTAGAAGAAGACGGGAAGAACGGGAAGAAGACCTTCAAAAAAAGGCGGGATGAAGAAGATCGCAACCGTAGTGCCAAGAACGAGGGTACATTTTCAAACCGGCGGAAACGGTACAGTTTCGTCTCGGCGTTGACAGGCCCTACTACTTCCCGCCCGGAAGCCGAAGTGTCGGGTCGCCAAACAGCATGAATTTCATGCCCTGGAAGAAGATGCTCGGCGGATACCAGTCTTTGTTCGGTTTCAAATCGGCGAGATGTTCCTGCTTGCAATAGTAATCCACGGCACTGATCCAGCAATCTCCCAGTCGCGCTTGTGAGTTCGCCCCGATAGACTGTCCGAAACCGGCCACCAACGTAAGACCGCATGGCTGGCTGCCCGTGTTGCAGCCGAAGTACGCCACTGCACCATCGGTGCCACGGCGTAGAAGTTGCTCCCCCAGCCCCGTTGGATTGAACCGGCCGCGCTGATAAGCTGCCGGCGGCGGAGGTGGCGCGGTGAACTTCTCTCCGGCGTTCGTGCCGCGATGTTCAATGCCATTCACATCCAGATACGCTTCATAGGGCGGCAGCGTCGCAAAGCGGGCGGTTGAGCAGCCGGCAGAAAGTACGATCGGCAGGCGGTCCGCATTGTGGAGCTTCTTCAGATCGCTCACCGCCAAGCTCTTCTCCCAGCGATCGTCGGCCCCGTGCCCGGCGTGGATCACAAGCCCCACGCCTTCGTTCAGAATGTCGATGACCTGCTGCTTGTCCGGCGGCGGCGTGTTGTCGTTGCGGTTCGCGTCGGCGTAGTACCGTTTGATGCTCGTCCAGTCCTTCGGCAGTGAAGCCGCTACCCGATCTAGCTGTGCGCGGCTGTCCACCCAGCCCCCGACGCTTACAAAGGCGGCACGATTCGCACCGGGCTTCTTGCCGGTCGCCAGCGCGTGTT
>JANXLS010000972.1 GCA_025355035.1 Planctomycetota bacterium
TCGAAATCGTCGTGCGGAATCCAACACAGTGGAGGTTCGAACGTCTCCGGCACTTTGTACTGCTGCAACGGATCGGTCTTCGACAATTTGCGCGGATCGCCCGGGAAACCGAGGAACGCTCCCGGGGTCACCCAATTGATCTTGCTCGCCGGCATCCAAAAGCCTTGATTGTCCGACGATACGACTTCGCCATTGGGCCCCACCGCCATTCCGTTTGGAGCGCGCAAGCCGCTGCAAATCTCTTCGATCTTGGAACCGTCCTTCGAAATCTTGAACACAACGCCATGTCCTGGCAATCCAAGCTCCACCTGATTCATATCGTTTGCAAAATAAAAATTCCCGCTCGGGTCCGTCCACAGATCGAACGAGAACGCGTGATAGCTCGGCGAAATGTTCCATTGGCTGCAAAAGTTCTCGTAGTAGTCCGCTTCGCCATCGTTGTTCAGGTCATGCAACCGCGTGATTTGATCGCGTCCCAGCACGTAGATTTTATCATCGACAATCTTCAACCCAAGGGGTTCGTACAGTCCGGTCGCAAAGCGTTTCCAGGCCAATTTTTTCAGATCCGCATCGATCCCCGAAACGATCCAGACGTCGCCGCTGAGCGTACACACCGCAGCACTCGTTCCGTTCGCGAAGAAATCAAAACCACCCGCGCGGAACCACGAATTCCACGGATTCTTCTCCGGTTCTGCAATCGTGTCGACCGTATACGGTCCGTCGTTCGCGCCCACGGTGCCTTGCAGTTCAATCGTTTCTTTCCAATGCGCCGGGCCGCCTTTGCAAAGAGCGGGAAGATCGACAGGCGCATTTTTGATCTGGTCAACATCCTGAGTCGTTTTGTCGTTGTTCCCAACCCAGAGCGCCACGGTGAATGAGACGGCCTGGTCGCGTGGACTGACCGTAACGACTTTCTTGGTTCCCACAGATTCCAATTTTACGTTCTTCTCAATTTTATCCGTCATTGCGAGATTCAAATTCGGCACCGATTCGCAGAGCACCCAATTCAAGGTGTCTTTGGAAGCGGCCACATGAATCGTTCGGAGGAACGCAGTACCCATTCGGCTCGGATGATCGAGCACATCCACGCCATGGATCGTGTAGGAAAAAATCACCTGTTCGCCGTTGACATACAGCCCATTGTATTTCGCATAATCATACGGCAACGGCCCGATGGGTCGCTTCGTCTCGTTTTTGACAAGTTCGCGCGCATCCGTGAATTTCCCATCCCTCCCAACACCCGGTTCAGCCTTCGTCGCGAACTGTGGTTTGCCCACCGCCATCGCCGGTTGATTACCTTTTGGCTGACCGGGATTTGAATCGGAGAAATCCAAAAACCCGCCCGTCCAGCCCATTGCGTACCGCATCAAATCGGTATCAAAAACAACCGCAGCATCCTGACCCAATTTGACGCTGATACCTTTAAGAACGATACCATCCGGATTGGCTTTATC
>JANXLS010000975.1 GCA_025355035.1 Planctomycetota bacterium
CGACCGACAACGATCTGCCGACCGTCGTCTTTGACGCGACGGGAAACGCGAATTCGATGATGAACGCATTCCGCTGCGCTGCTCACAGCGGTCGCCTGATTTTTGTCGGATTAGTGCTGGGAGACATCACGTTCTCGGACCCCGATTTTCACCGCCGCGAATTGACGCTGCTGGCCACGCGCAATGCCACCTCAAGCGATTTCAAACGAATCATCGCATTAATCGAGTCCGGCAAAGTCGACACCACTCCTTGGATCACTCACCGCGCCACGGTCGATACAATGATCGGACAGTTCGATTTGTGGCTCAAGCCCGAGAACGGGTGCATCAAGGCGTTGGTGGAGTTTTAGCAAATAGGGGCAAACGGCTCGCGCATATCTCATCCTTGCGCTTTCCTTTTATTCCAATTTAAAACAAACATGCGAACTTATTTTAATAACGATTCTCATCCCGCCGAATTCGGCGCGGTCGTCGCGATAGGGACATTTGACGGTGTTCATCGCGGACATCAAAACGTATTGAATGGGCTTTTGAGTTGGGCGCGGGAATGCAACGCGCCATCGGGAGTCGTCACGTTTCGAAATCACCCGCGCAAGACGCTTGAAGGGCGCTCCCCTGATTTGGTCACAACGCTCGAGCATCGTCTTGTTTTATTTGAACGCCTGGGTCTCGATTTCACCTGGGTGCTGGACTTCACGCCCGAACTTTCCAAAATGGTCGCGCTGGATTTTGCGATGATTTACTTCGTCGAGCGATTGCACGTGCGCGGATTGATGATGGGATTCGATTCGAGATTTGGATGTGACCGAATCGGGCACGACATGCCGGAACTGTCCGCACTGGCAAAAGAACTCGGTTTTGAAGCACGATGCCAAAGCGCCGTCAATTCGGCGGACGGCGGGACGATCTCCAGCACAAAAATCCGAGAAGCCATCGGCGACGGACGCTTGCGCGACGCGGAAGCCATGCTGGGGCGGCGGGTTTCGGTGTATGGAACCGTGGTGAAGGGCGATGCGCGCGGACGACGTCTCGGCTTTCACACGGCGAACCTCGACCTCGGCCACGAATTCCGTCCACCGTTTGGCGTGTACGCGACTCAAGCCGTGGTGGATGGAAAAACGCATGGCTCGGTGAGTAACGTGGGTTACCGCCCGACGATTGCAAAACCAACGGTGCCCGGCGAAAAGCCCGACCTTCTTGTAGAGACACATTTGTTTGATTTTGATGGCGATTTATACGAAAAAAAAATGGAAGTTCTTTTCATTGAAAAGCTGCGGGACGAAAGGCGATTCCCGGACGTGCAGGCGTTGGTGGAGCAGATCAAGGTGGACGAAATCAAGGCTCGGGCGATTCTGGCTCGCGAGAACTATGCGAAGTGAACTCGACTGTAACGCACGGTATGCGATAATTATTGAAAGAATTTTATAATTAGGTGATGAACAAATGCCAAGAATGAGGAGCGAATAAAGATGGTTCGACAAGGGGTGCTTATTTTCGCACTGGCAATCAACCTGTGTGGCGGGAGTGTTTATGCTGTGGAAGCCGGCGTGAAAGACGCGGCGGTCGCGGTAGAGTATTATTTCTCAAACAAAGATCACGACCTGGCAGCGTGCGACAAAGTGCTTGCGGACATCGTGAAGCAGATGCCGAATATATTGATCGAACGTGTTTGCATCGATGACAAAAAAGGCTACGCGCGTTTGGTCGAAGAAGAGAAGCGGCTGGGCATCAGTAAGCCAGGTGACAGAACGTTGATTTTTGGACCGTACTTTTTGCTGAGCAAAGGCGATCAGAAAGACATCGAAACGTTTTTCTGCCCGATGATGAGGCGAATCTTCGAACAAATGACTGGCGAATACGCGTATAAAAAACGCCTGCTGCCGGATGTGAATGCGTACGCAAAATCGATCTACGGCAAGAGTGCTATTGCGAAGATGGAACCAGATCAGAAGGGCAACGCGATTGTGTATTATCGCGTGATGAAAGAAGGGAAATTCGAAGGCTGGGTCGCGGACGCTTACGATCCGATCGGATGTCCGATTTGTAGCAGCGCGCAATTGCTGGTCGCTACCGATCCGAAGGCGGCGATTCTGAATGTTCGCCCAGCGCGACCGATAGAACGACTTTCTACGAAGATTCCGGAAGATGAAATCGAGAGTTATTGCAACCAGTTCAAGGGCCGGTCGCCCGCAAAACTGCCCGGGAAAGTGGACGGTGTTTCACGCGCAACGAAGAGCACACACGCGTACATGGAGTCGATCACCGATATCCTCACGGAACTCGGCAAGAAGCTGAATCCCAACGCGGAACCGCTTCGGAAATGACGTTCAAACGGCTGCTGATGTGTGCGGCCGTCGCGGCCGTTTTGCTCGCAAACGTTCTCGCCACTGAGGCCGAACCTAAACCGCTTTTCACGATTCTCTACACAGCTGAATCTCACGCGGCCCTTTTGCCGTGCGATTGTCCCTTGCAACCGCTCGGGGGAGCGGCTCGCCGCGCAACGTTGATCAAACGTTTTCGAGAGCGCGGGCCGGTGCTGCTGTTAGATGGCGGCGGCTGGGCGGCGGGTGGCGTATACGACGAAGATTCCGACGGCGAGCACGAACG